>JBKJUN010000647.1:0-8100 GCA_046590555.1 Bryobacter sp.
GCAAAGGATGCGACATCGGTGCATTCTTCAACTCAACGGATTACCTGCTGGAACCGGCAGCCCTCACTGGCTTGCTTGAGATCCGCGACAATTCTGTTGTTTCGCATGTCACCGTCAACGACAAAGGCCAGGCCGACGGGGTGCACTTCTTTGATCGCGTTACAGGGCAAGCTGAAGAGGTCAAGGCGCGCATCGTGATTATGGCCGCGTCCTGTGTCGATTCGACGCGCATTCTGTTGAACAGCAAGTCTAACCGACACCCGAATGGGATCGGGAATTCGAGCGATGTCATCGGGCGTTATCTGTGCGAGCAGGTTCGTTTTCACATCTATGGCTTTGTGCCTGAGTTGATGGGCAAGAAGACTCAGAACGATGACGGCATCGGTGGCGAACACATCTACATGCCTCGCTGGGCGGGCCAATCAAAATCGCGCAAGTACCTGCGCGGCTATGGGAGCCAGTTCTGGAATACCGGCGCTCAACCCGGGGTCAGCTACGCCAAGTCCCTTGTCGGCTTTGGTGCCGGCTATAAAGAAAATGTGCGCCGCCACTTTCCGGCTCTGGTGGCCATGCACCCTTATGGTGAAGTGCTGCCATACGCCGATAACCGCATCACGCTTGATTCCAAGCGCAAAGACAAGTGGGGCATCCCTGTCCCTGTGATCGACTACAAGATCAAAGAGAATGAGCGCATCATGATTCAGGACATGTACGATACGGCTCTTGAGATCATGACTGCTGCCAAGGCCGAGATCCTGCCGTTTGAGCGAGGCTGGATTGATCGCCTCGGCAGCGCGATCCATGAACACGGCACTTGCCGTATGGGTGCAGATCCCAAGCGTGCGGCCCTTAATCAGTACAACCAATCTCACGAAGTGAAGAATCTCTTTGTGGTGGATGGATCCAGCTTTACGACTGCGAGCGAAAAGAACCCGACACTTACTATCCTCGCTCTTGCCATGCGTTCGACCGACTTTTTGGCGGAAGAGATGAAGAAACAAAATCTTTGATCCAGATTACAGTCGCGTTCCTGCTGCTTGGGCTCAGCGGCAGTTTGTGCGCACAAACTCAAAGAAGCCTTTCGCACGTGGAGCTCTGGAACTGGTTCTTCTGGGAAGCTTTTGATAATGGAAAGTTTCGAGTGCGAGGTGTTGCCCAAATTCGCAGCCAGCCTCATCGCGATACCTACCTTCGATCCCAGGGCGGCCCTATCCTCGAATGGCAAGTGAATAAGCGATGGAATCTAATCACTGGCTATTACTTTCAGGAATTTCGAGCCTCTGAGCGTGACCCAGAGCAGAGGGGGGCGCACCGTCCCTTTGTTGGTTTTGAATATGCTCACAATGCCGGCAAAGTGGCTTTTGAAACTCGCCATCTGTATGAATACTTCAAGGCTCTGAGTGGGCCTGATTCTGCGCGGTTGCGATCCCGCGCCCGGTTTGAATTTCCAGTCAAACTATCGCCCTTTGCGCAGAACGAAGTCTTCTATGACAAGTTGGGAGTGCAGGCCAATCGGAGCGAAGCTGGCGTCGAATGGAAGCTGGTTGGCCCGCTTGAGCTACAGCTCAGTGTTTTTCGCGAGCTCAGGCCAGCGCGAACTGGCGGCAGCCGCACGGTGATTTCCACTCGCTTCACCTTCTACGGCCCCTGGAATAAGTCCAACTGAGATTTTGGAGTTTATTCTCTGTTTAACTCAAAATCAGTAGCATAGTAAAGTTGAATCGATCTCAGCTTAGCCTCGTTTTCCTGACAGCCTATCTGCTACCTCCAGCCGCTGCCATTACGCTCGAACAGGCGCTGCGTGAGGCCATAACTTCGCATCCGTTGCTTGCGATCAATGCCAATCGAATTGAGTCTGCTGAGGGTAAGCGGATTCAAGCCGGGCTCCGTCCCAATCCGCTTTTTGTCTACCAGACGGAAGACTTTCGAACCTGGGAATCGCCCGGTCACCGGTTCTGGCAGGACGCTGATCATTTTTTCTATTTGCAACAGACCTTCGAGACTGCCTCCAAGCGGGCCCGCCGCCTGGATGTGGCCCTAGCCAATCAACGCCGGGCCGAGATTGAACTCACTCTGCAGAAGCAGGTAATTGCCGCCAAAGTTCGGGCAGCATTTTGGGATGCAACCGGTGCGCTCAAGCGCGAAGCTACACTTCGGCAGGCGGTGAAGAATCTGAATGAAATCACCGAATATCACCGGATTCAGGTGAAAGAGGGTGCCATGGCCGAGGCAGACCTGCTTCGTGTCGAGCTCGAAGAGAACAAAATTTCTCTGCTGGCCAATGGTGCGGCCATTGATGCCCAGCGCCAGTTAATTCGTCTGCAGCGCGAAATGGGCCGTGGAGAGATAACGCCAACAACTATTGAAGACTCCATCCTCGATGCGCCTGTTTCCTTTAATTCTTCTTCGCTTGAATCGGCGCTTTCGCAGCGTGCAGAAATTCAACTGGCACGGCAGATCATTCAGATCGCCTCGGCTCAGGTTGGGCTTGAGACCGCCCTTGCAACGCCCAATATTGACGGTGTTGGCGGCTACAAGCGCTCAAAGAATTTCGATACCATCCTCTGGGGCTTCCAGGTGCAGCTTCCTTCCTTCAATCGCAATCAGGGCAACATCGCCAGTGCTACTGCCGAAGATCGTCTTGCCCACAGTGCCCTCCGCGCTACCGAAGCATTGATCCAGTCTGAGTACTCCGGCGCTCTTCGTGAGGTCGAACTCCGAAACCGGCAACTGGAAGGCTCCGTGCTGCCATTGCGGGTGCGAGCCGCAGAGTCTGCCCGCCTGGTCAGAGAGGCCTACCGGCTTGGTGGCGCTGATCTGCTGCGGCTGCTCGACGCACAACGCAACCTGCTCGACACCGAGCAACTTTATATCGATTCCCTTCTTGCGCTAAGACAGGCCGAAGCCTCACTTCAATCTGCCACCGGACTCCTCCCATGAAATACCTGATACTCGCCTTCGTTCTCACTTTCTGTTCTTGCCAGTCTCAGGCCCCTGCCCCCGCTGCTGCGGCCCCGCCCAAGCCAGAGAACCTGGATCTCAGTGCTGCTGCGGTAAAGAACGCCAATATCGAAGTGGTGGCCGCCCGAACTGAGACTCTCGATCAAACTATTGAGGCACCTGGAAAACTTATATGGAATGACGATAAAACCGTTTCGATCGGTGTTGTAGCCACCGGCAAAGTGATCTACGTCTATTCGAGGGTCGGCGATACCGTCAAAGACAATCAGATGCTGGCGCGGATGCACACGCATGATGTCCATGACACCAAAGCGTTGCTGCGCACGGCACGTGCAGAAAAGGATCGTTCCACCAGCGCACTCGAACAGGCCAAGCGAAACGAAGATCGTATGCGGCGTCTGCTTCAGCTCAAGGCCATCTCGGAATTGCAACTCGAGCAGGCTGTGATGGATCGTAAGACGGCTGAATCCAGTCTGCGGAAGGCCAATGCCGATGTCGATAAAGAGATTCAGCACCTTACCGAGACTTTGGAAATTACGGCAGACGATGAAGAGTCTCCGACCCACAAGCATAACGAAGACGAGGAACTGGTGCCCATCAAGTCCACCGCCGCTGGTGTTGTGGTAGATCGAAAGATTACTCCTGGTACGGTTGTGACTCTTGGGCAAGAGGCGTACATCATTACCGATGCCTCTTCTCTTTGGTGCATCGCCAGTTTCCCTGAGTCTGCTCTTAGCCGCATCCGGGTTGGCACTAGCGTGGAGATCGATGTACGAGCCTTCCCAGGCAGGGCTTTTACCGGACGCATCACGCGTCTCGGAGAAACAATTGATCCCAGTACGCGCACGCTCAAGGTACGCGCCGATCTTGGCTCTCAGGGCGTCTTGAAACCAGAGATGCTCGCCACCATCCGTCTGAAGCTCCCGGCCGTACCCTCTCTGATTGTTCCCGAATCGGCCCTTCAAACTATAGACGGCAAGACTACCGTCTTCGTCGAATCCGCACCAGGCAAGTTCCTCCCACGCACTGTAGAAGCTCAAGTTCAAAATGGACAGGCCGTCATTCTTTCAGGACTCAAACAAGGAGAGCGCGTGGCGGCCACGGGTAGCTACTTCCTCAAAGGCCAGTTGCTCCGCGAGGCTGGCATTTAGCTCATGCTGAGTTCTCTGATTCGAAATTCCCTGGAAAATCGATGGTTGATCCTTGTGATGCTTGCAATCGTTACTGGTGGGGGTATTTACACTGCCATCAATCTTCAGATTGATGCCTTTCCAGACCTCACTAACAACCAGGTAACTGTGATTACCGAATGCGGCCCGATGTCTCCCGATGAGGTCGAACGCCTGGTCACCTACCCGATCGAGACTTCACTCATGGGTGTCCCCAAAATGACGCAGCTTCGTTCGATTTCGAAGCTCGGCCTATCGCTGGTGACAGTCGTTATGGACGACAGTGTGGATCGTTACTTCGCACGGCAACTCATTAACGAACGTCTTCGCGAAGTCCGTTCGCGCCTCCCGAAAGGGCTTGAACCAGTGCTTGGTCCTGTTGCGACTGCATTCGGGGAAATCTATCAGTACACGATTGAAGGCGGCGATCTGTCGTTGCTCGACCGAAAAACACTTCAGGATTGGGTGATTCGGCCTCAACTCCGTACTGTTCCCGGTATCAATGAAGTGAACTCCTGGGGCGGTTTTTCAAAACAATATACCGTTGAGGTGGATCCACAATCATTAGCCCGTTTTGGCCTCACAGTCCGGGACGTCATGAACCGCCTTGCGATGAGCAACGCCAACTTCGGCGGCGGTTTCATTGAACACCAGTCCGAACAATACAATGTGCTGGGGCTAGGTCGCTTTAATGGCCCTGAGGACATCGAGAAGGTGGTACTTCAGGAGCAGGGTGGTGTCTCAGTCAAGGTCCGCGATATCGCCAAAGTAAAAATTGAAGGTGCCCTTCGGCAGGGCGCGATCATTCGGAATACAAAAGAAACTGTTTGCGGAATGGCGATCATGTTGCGTGGTGAGAACTCGCTTGAGACGCTCGGACGTGTGAAGAAGCGACTGGCCTCAATCCAGCTCCCTAAAGATGTCAAACTCGTTCCTTTTTATGACCAGAGCGAAGTCATCGACATCACACTCAAAACCGTTCAGCGCAACCTCCTTGAGGCCGGTCTGCTGGTTTCTGTGATCCTGTTCATCTTCCTCGGTGAGTTTCGGGCAGCATTGATTGTCGCCGCAGTCATACCGTTTTCTATGCTGTTTGGCTTTATGGGCATGGCCTTCTTCGGCATCAGCGCCAACCTCATGAGTCTCGGTGCTATCGACTTTGGAATGATCGTCGACGGTGCCGTTGTCATGATGGAAAACATCATTCGCCGGCTACACCATGGCGGTCACAGACATTCGCGAATCGAGCTGATTCTCGAATCTGCCCAGGAAGTTGCTAAACCAATTCTCTTCGGTGTCCTTATCATCATTGCTGTCTATTTGCCGATCCTTTTCCTTCAGGATCTGGAAGGACGCATGTTCCGCCCGATGGCAATCTCGGTTGTTTCGGCGCTGTTTGGTTCGTTGCTGCTGGCCTTATTTGTCGTGCCGGTTATCGCCAGTCTTGCACTAGCCACAAAAGTGGAGGAGAAGGAATCAGTCTGGTTCAACAAACTCCAATCCGCCTACCGTTTCGCCCTACGTAATGCGATGCATTGGCGATGGGCGACGATCTCCGCAGCGACGTTGATCCTCATTGGTTCTCTTGGTAGCGTTGCCTTTATCGGCACGGAGTTTATGCCGCGTCTCGACGAAGGCATGATCGTTATTCAGACCAAGAAATTACCGGGTATCAATGTTCCGCTTTCGGTCGACGGTAGCAAGCAGGTCGAGCGGATCCTGCTACGATTCCCCGAGGTTGCCAGCGTCACTTCAAAACTCGGCCGTCCCGATGTTGCAACCGAGGCCATGGGCGTCTATGAGGCCGATCTCTACATCAACCTGCGAGAAGACATCAAATGGATGAAGCCCACCGACAAAGAAGATCTCATCAATCGCATGTCGATCGCGCTCAAAGAAATGCCTGGTATGGAATTCAACTTTACAATGCCAATGGCCATGCGACTGGACGAAACGATCTCCGGTGTCAAGGCTGACGTTGCCCTCAAGATATTTGGTGAAGACACTGCCACTCTGGAGCGCCTTGCGGAGAAGGCAGAAAAAGCGCTTGCTGGAATGCCCGGGGTGGCTGACCTTCAAACAGAAGTTATCACCGGAGTGGCCGAGATTCGAATTCAGCCAGACCGTTCCGCACTAGCCCGCTATGGTCTCACTATCGAGGACGTGCAATCCGCCATTGATGCTTCCAGTGGTGGCCTGCACGTGTCGGAATTTGTCGAAGGCCAGCGGCGATTCCCTATCATGCTTCGCTTCCCTGCCGAATACCGTTCTGACATCTCCCGCCTGGGCGAAATCTTCATCAAAGCTCCAGCCGGGGAACAGGTTCGACTGAACGAAGTTGCGCGTATCGAAGTTGGCCGGGGTGCCGAGATCATCCAGCGTGAGGACGGCATGAAGCGAATTGTGGTTCAATTCAACGTACGCGGCCGCGATCTTGGCAGCGTAGTTGCCGAAGCCCAGGCTAAAATTAAATCCCTTTTGCAGCTTCCTTCTGGTTATTGGACCAATTGGGGTGGCCAATTTGAGAATCAGGCTCGGGCCACCAAACGGCTTGCCCTGGTTCTCCCACTTTCTATTCTGTTGATCCTGAGCCTTCTCTACGCCACTTTCAAATCGATGAGCCAATCCTTGCTGATCCTATGTGCAGTTCCATTCTCTGCAATCGGTGGAATCGGTTTGCTCTGGGCGCGTGGCATGAACCTCAACCTTTCCGCTTCGGTTGGCTTCATCGCTCTGTTTGGTGTGGCAGTGCTTAACGGGATTGTCCTCGTTTCAACCATCAACCAACTCGGTGATATTGAAGAGGCTTGTGCACAGCGGCTGCGCCCCGTGCTGATGACTGCGCTAGTTGCGGCCTTTGGCTTTCTACCGATGGCTTTCTCGACGATGCCGGGTTCTGAAGTGCAACGTCCGCTGGCTTCAGTTGTGGTTGGTGGCTTGATCAGTGCCACCTTGCTCACGCTCTTTCTGGTGCCCGTTCTCTATCCTCTTTTTACCGGCACCAAGAGGCCTGTTTCCGCTTAATGACGTTCGAAGGTCTGCCCCAGAAGCAGAAGCCGGGTAGGTGCGCCTTTTGCATCGAGTTGAAAGTTTGCCGTTGCATCGCTAAGCGCTCCACTGGCCTTGATCGTCCATGTATCGTAGTGCCAGTGCTCCATGTCTCCTTGAGAGCGCAGCCACTCTGCACGCAGCCTTCCTTCTACAAGCGACACTTTTACCTCGCCGTATGCAGCTTCGCGGTAGGAGCCAACGTAGGCTGTTAAGGGCAGGCTCGGTTTGGTATCTTTGGCCCGGGCATCGATGCGTGCCTGCTTTTCCTTCGCGTCCTTCTGCTCGCTATCTTTAACAGCTTGTAACATGTGCGCATTCCAGTCTCTGGCCTTGGGAAGTCCAAGATATTCATCAAGCAGAGTATTGGTCAGGGCTTCATTCAGGTTGGTTCCGTTTTCGTTTGCCAGAATGACGATTCCAAGCTTTAGCCGGGGAACCATCGTAATGAGCGCACGATAACCACTCAAGGACCCGGAATGCATCACCAGCACCTCGCCCCGGTAGTGGTTGATAAACCAGCCCATGGCGTAGCTGGATTGCGTGTATTCCGGCTGCATTTCCCGTGCGGCGGCTGTTCGTTCAATCACCATGTGCGGTTCGTGTGTGGCTTGCAATTGCTTTTCGCTTACCAGCCTTGTTCCCTTGAAGACGCCTCCAGCCAATTGCATTCTTACCCAACGCGATAGGTCCTCGACGCTTGAGGCGATGCTGCCTGCACCGCCAATATTGTCGTAGTTCTGTAGTTGGTTTGGTTTGCCCTTGATATGCGGCATTGCCATATCGGTGTCCCCCATCATGTCTGAATAAGTGGTGGATGTGTCCTGCACCCCAAGCGGCATAAGGATGCGTTGCTGCACAAATGCATCCCACCCCAATCCGCTTGCCCGGCCAACCAATTCGCCGGCACTGGTGAACATCA
>JBKJUN010000943.1:0-5827 GCA_046590555.1 Bryobacter sp.
CCGGCTTGCTCGGTGCGGGAGCAGTCGCCCAACTCCATCTTAAATTAGGAAAACTCTACTGATGCCAACCATCCCCAACGTGATAGAAGGTGCCTACCTTCAAAACATTCTCGAACAACCGGCAGCGATGCGGCGCACCGCTCAGGCTCTGGCTGACGCCCCCTTTCTTACCGCAGACGTCTTTTCCCTTTGCTCAAAACACGCGATCGAACGCATTGTCCTTACAGGCATGGGCAGTTCTTTTCACGCCCTTCACCCGCTCCACATTCGCCTCACACTCGCAGGTCATTTTTCCACAATGGTCGAGACTTCAGAAGCCATCCACTACCTGCCAGACTTGTTCAGCAAAAACACTCTCACCGTCGCTGTCTCGCAGTCCGGGGAAAGCGCCGAGATCGTCCGCCTCTTGTGCGACGACTATCTCAAAGGCCCCGTAATCGGTATCACCAACACACCCAACTCGACTCTTGCCAAGTCATCCAGCCTGACCCTGCTCACCGAAGCCGGCTCCGAGTCCACTGTCTCTTGCAAGACCTATCTTGCCAGCCTACAGGCGCTCCACTGGCTCGGCGCAATCTTTCTCAATGAGAAACTTGCTCTCACCAAAAAGCATCTTGATGACGCTGCAACCGCAGTGGAGACTTATCTCGGTCAATGGAAGACACACACGGCTGCCCTACATGAGTCGCTTGAAGGAATTGAGCAGATCTTCATCACTGGTCGAGGCTACAGTCTCGCCACCGCTGGTACAGGCGGTCTCATCATGAAGGAAAGCACCCGCTCCTCATCGGAAGGAATGAGTTCTGCCGCCTTCCGCCACGGCCCACTGGAGATGCTTTCGAGTCGAGTTCTCGCCTGCATCTGTCAGGGCGATTCCAAAACCGCAAGCCTCAACCAGCGCCTGCAACAACAAGCTGTCAATGCAAACGCAAAAGCCTTCCTGATTGGGCCCGGCAGCGATCATCCCACCTTCCGGATTCCAGACATCCCAGCCCCATTGCTGCCTATTCTCGAGATCCTCCCGGTCCAGATGCTCTCCCTGGCCTTGGCCGCAAGGTTGGGCTTTGAAGCTGGCAAATTCGCCCTCGTATCCAAGATCACCGCTACCGAATAACTGACCCAGTTTTCTCCGCTCCCAGCCATTCCCGATTGCTCAACGAGGCAGAGAAACTCCAACCCGCCACCATCAGCAGAATGGCAATAGCCACCAACCCATTCGGCTCATACCAGGTCTTCAGCTTCGTCCAATCAAATACCCCTTAATAGTCGAAAGGCATAAGATACTGTCGCTCAATTGCCTGTCACAATCGCATCTCGTCCGCGACGCGCATGTCAAAACACGGCAAGATCGACTCACCGTCCATTCAAATGAAACCCTTTACCAAGAGTTTCCTGGCTCTATCACCGCTGGATTTCCCGCCTTGGTAACCCCGCCAGTGTTAGCCTCCCTAACAACACACACCCAAACGTAAACACGAGTGGCACCGTGTAACTCCCATAGGCACCCCACATCAAAGACACCAGATAAGGGAACCACGTCTGCCCCACCGTATTCACAGGCATCGCCCAGCCCATCACCCGTCCCACTCCACGAGCTCCAAACTGATCCGCCGCCAGCAACGGCACCATCAAGGAGTCTGCACTCATCCCCAAGCCAAACACCACTGCAAACATATAAGGCATCCCCTCTCTACCCACCACAAACAACAACGGCATCGCTCCCGCCATCAACAAAAACGCCACGCTGATCACATGTCGCTTCGGGTACCGGTCTGCCGTCCAGGCAAACGCAAATCGTCCGCATGAACCCACCGCCAGCATCAACATCAGCATCCATCCAAACACTGCATCAAGCCGCGCTTGCTCCACGTAACCCGCTTCCTTCAAAATCAACTTCAAGTGCTGACTCACGCCCGCCACACCACTAATCGCCAGCGTGCTCCCCACGATCAGCAACCAAAAGGATCGACTCCCCAACAACTCCTCTCCACTCTCCACCACGACGCGTTCCGCTACAGGCACACTCGGAAATCCAAACCAGGCCACCGGCGACGCTAGCATTGTCAGCAACCCAATCCCAATCAGCGCGCATCGAAACCCAAACGCTGCCGTCAACGGCCGAGCCACCAGCGCCACCGATATCGCACCAAACAAGCTGATCCCAAAGTAAGCAACTGCCAGCGCCGTCCCGCGATTCTGTGTGAACACCTGCGTCAATAAGATCTGATGCGTAAGCGGCCCGGCAAATATCCAACCCGCCATATAAACCGTCCACAACCCGTAATAAGCCCACAAACTACCACCCATCAACCCAAAGCCAGCTAGCCCCATCCCACAAACAAGAGCCCCGCCAACAATACAAGCACGAGGCGGCAACTTCTTCACAACCAGCGGACCCAGCACCAGCGTCACCAGCGTGCCAATCGGCAACCCCAGTAGCGCCTCCGGCCGGCCCCACCCAAACGCTTGTTCGAAGTAGTCGTAAAAAAAAGGCATCCCAAAGTAAGGAATCCCCACCACCAGTCCCAGAATCAACCCGGAACAAATCGCTGCGCCCCACATCCTGATATCCCCACTCACCCTTCTATTCTCATGCCACACCACCAACAACGTCCACCCCTGATGGTGATACGATTCTGGCGTGATCACTGCTAGCCTTGCACTTTTCGCCGCCCTCGCTGCGGACCTCGAAATCAAAGACCCCAAAGCCGCTGCCAAACTCTTCCCCAAAGATGCAAAGGTCGAACGCCTCGCCACCGGCATGCAGTTCGTCGAAGGGCCCATATGGGTCGCTAAAGACAACCGTCTCATCTTCAGCGACATTCCCGCCAGCGAACTCAAACAGTGGACCCGCGCCAAGGGCGTCGAGCCATTCCGCAAACCCACCAATAATACCAACGGCAATACGCTAGACCGTCAAGGCAATCTCCTTAGCGCCGAACACACTGCCCACCGTATTTCCCGCACCCTCTCCAGCGGCACCATCGAAACCGTCGTCGAACAATTCGAAGGCAAAGACCTCAACTCCCCTAACGACGTCGTTGTCAGAAAAGACAATTCCATCTGGTTCACTGATCCCGATTACGGCCTCGGTACACGCAAGAAAGTGCAGGCCGGCAACTACGTCTACCGCTACGACCCCAAAACCAAACAACTCACCCCCGTAGCCAAAGACTTCGACAAGCCAAACGGCCTTTGCTTCTCCAAAGACGAAAAGAAACTCTACATCGCGGATTCAGGCACCCCCCGCCACATCCGCGTCTTCACCGTCGCAGCCGATGGCAAGTCCCTCTCCGGCGGCGACGTCTTTGCCAAAATCGACAAAGGAGGCCCCGATGGCATCCGTTGCGACAAAGCCGGCAACGTCTGGTCCAGCACAGGTGACGGCGCTCAGGTCTTCGCTAAAGACGGCCACCTTATCGCCAGGATTCTCCTGCCAGAAGCCGGGGCCAACGTCGAACTCGGCAACGGCATGCTTTTCATCACAGCCCGCACCTCGCTCTACGCCATCCCGGTCCGTTAAAACTCCCTGCGAGGCAGCGTATCTATAGCCGGCAGGGTAGCCTTCTCCAGCGCCATCCCAATCTCGGTCGACCGCTCATGCAAGAACGCCTTCGCCTTGCTGGCAGGGTCTTTGGGATCGCGAATCCGCTCTCCGCAAATAACGACGTAGGCATTGTTATGCCCTAGCGCCACCTTCACAAAGTTCAAATCAATGCGGTGTTCTTCCGGCTGGGTAATAGCAAGCACCATGTAGTTGTAAGGCTTCTCTGGAGTCCCCATCGTGCGGGCCATCAGCGCACTTCCGCTATTCGCCTTATAATTATCCATACTCGGATTGGGCAATAGCTGCCGAACTGTAAGCAACGCTCCCATTAGCCCGAAAATCATAAACCGCCCCAATCCCACCTTTGGTCGTCGTGACAGACCGCCACCGGCTCACAATAGGCGCTGCCCCACGTAATAAAGCTGGCGCAGCGAGAAGCAGCAGGCTTCGTCTATCTCATGCCCGCAAATCGGTCTTTCCAGCATGAAACTTTACGAGCCTGCCACCTACGACAGCAGTAACTCCAGATCTTCACGCTTCAAATTCCGGATCAGCGCGTTATCCTCACCCACAATCGCCGCCGCCAGATCCTTCTTCGTCTTCTGCAATTCCAGCACCTTCTCTTCCACCGTATCTCGAGCAATCAAGCGGTAAGCAAACACTGCCTTCTTTTGCCCAATCCGGTGCGCCCGGTCCACCGCCTGCGCCTCCACAGCCGGGTTCCACCACGGGTCCAGCAGAAACACATATTCCGCCGCGGTCAGATTCAACCCCAATCCACCGGCCTTCAAACTAATCAAAAACAGCTTACAACCCGCATCGGTCTGGAAGCGCTCCACGCAAGCTTGCCGGTCCCGCGTCTTGCCGTCCAGATACTCATACACCACACCATCCCTGTCGAGGCGTTCCCGCAAGATCTTGAGCATACTCGTGAACTGCGAGAACACCAGCGCCTTGTGCCCCGTCTCCAGCACCTCTCGCAACTGCTCCAGTAGCGCATCCAGCTTGGCACTCGGCTCCTTTGATCGCTTCACATCAATCAGCCCCGGATGACAAGCCGCCTGTCGCAGCCGCAGGAGCGCCTCCAGCACCATAATCTTCGCTTTCCCCATACCCTCGGTCTCGATCCGCTTCAGCAACGCTCCCCGGTAATGTTCCCGCAACTCGTTATAGAGTTTGCGCTGCTCCGGCTCAAGCTCACAATAGATAGTCTGTTCAGTCTTAGCCGGCAACTCCTTCACCACCTGATCTTTTGTACGCCTCAAAATGAAGGGTCGCAACGCCTGTGCCAGCAGCTTCCGCGACTCCTCATCAATCCCCTTGCCAGCCCCGCTGGTCATCTGAAATACACTAGCCGCCCCCAGCATCCCCGGGTTCAAGAACTCAAACAAACTCCACAACTCCCCAAGGTGATTCTCGACCGGAGTTCCACTCAGCGCCAGCCGGTGCTGGCTCCGCAACAGCCTCACCGCCTTAGCCGATTCCGTACTGGCATTCTTAACGGCCTGTGCCTCATCCAGCACCACATAATCAAACTCGACATCCTTGAGCCGCAGAGCATCCCTGCGCAGGGTTCCATAAGTAGTAAGAACCAGATCGTAAGTTGAGAAATCAACCAAGCCCCGGTTCAGCCCCGTATAGTCATAAATTCGCATCTTCGGAGTAAACCGCGCTGCTTCCTCTTGCCAGTTAAAGATCAGCGACCTGGGTACCACCACTAGCGTCGGACCGTGTTTCCCTCGCCGCCGCCCCTCCAGCATTGCCAACACTTGAGCCGTCTTGCCCACACCCATGTCATCGGCCAGGCAACCACCAAACGAGAAGCGTCGCAGGAATTCCATCCACCCCAAGCCCTCACGCTGATAATCACGCAACTTCCCAACAAACCCCTTGGGCTGCGCCATCGCCCCCACGCCCTTGAACCCACGCAACTCATCCCGCATGTGCTCAAACTGCGCATCGAATTTGGCTTCGGGCTGCGAAGCCAGCAACGCATCGAGCAACCCAGCCTGGCTCCGCCGAAACCGTACATGCCCCTCAACAGCCGTCCCCATCCCGGCCAACACACCAATCTTTTGCATCCACTCCTCAGGCAAGATCCCGTAAGTCCCATCGTCGAGCCTCACCATCTTCTCGCCCCGCCGCATCGCCTCAAGCAGTGCCGGCAATTGCGCCGAAGTCTCGCCGTACTCAACCTCCCCATGCAATTCAAACCAATCCACCCCACTCGACACATTCATCTTGAACTCACCGGGCTTGCGGAAGATCTTTCCCTCAGCC
>JBKJUN010000938.1:0-5831 GCA_046590555.1 Bryobacter sp.
CGATCGCATCATTCATGTGTTGAGTGCTCCATTAGGACCAGAGCGTCAGCAGGTCGCCGGTTCGATTGATTCTGTCAGGCGCCTGGATCATATGCGCCAACACACAGGCCAGCATGCGCTGAGTGCGGTACTCGAAGAGGAATTTGGCCTCAAGACTGTGAGCTTCCATATGGGGGCCGATTATTCAACGATTGATATTGAACCGCTGACTGTCAGCCCGGCAAAGCTACTGGATATCGAGAGAAGGGCGAGTGAACGACTTCTTGAGAATGCATCTGTGTCAGTTTCCTTTGAACATTCTGGCACTGTAGTTGGACTTCGGAAAGCTCCTGACCGCGAGGGCCTTCTGCGGGTTGTAACCATCGCCGGGCTGGATCGAAGTGCTTGCGGGGGGACTCACGCCGCCCGCACTGGTGAGGTTGGAATGATTCTGCTGGGGAAGACAGAAAAAGTACGCCAATCGTTGCGCCTTGAGTTCTTTTGCGGCGGGCGAGTTCTCCGTGAAGTTCACCGTAGGCTCGGTGAGGCTGAGTTGCAGGGCACGGCGCTGCGAGAACGATTGGCAGAGTCTGACAAGACTCGAAAGCGGCTTTCGGCTGAAATTGCTGAATTCGCCGGTATGGAGCGATACGCTCAAAGTTCTGTTGATTCGCAAGGCCGGCGCAAGTGGGTTGAAGAAATGGAAATTGTGGATGAGGACACCAGAATGCGCGCGAATGCTTTTCTCAACCATGAGAAGGCAATGGTGATTTTGACTGGTAGGAGCGGTGCGACTGTGCTTTTTGGTGCGCATCCGAGTCTTGGCCTGGATTGCGGGAAGGCGTTTAAGATGCTGATCGCCGAGCTTGGAGGCAAAGGTGGCGGATCGCCAAAACAAGCACAGGGAAGTTTACCTGATCTTGAAAAGGTAAGGCTTTGCGTTGAAAAGCTGATGTGCTAGTTGAGCGGGGAAATGGCCACTAACGACAAGCCGGCCAGGAACAAGAGGCTCATGATCAGCAAAAGCCTGGTGACGGCGCTACTGGCCCCAGCGAACTCTTTCCAGACCAGAAGCCCCCAGAGCAGGCTGACAAAAGTTGCTCCCTGGCCCAGCGCGTAGCTGACTGCGGGGCCGGCTTTCGCCTCACCCTGCGCCGCAGCGGCCGCGAAGTTTGCACAAGCGCCAATCATCCAGATCACCCCACCAAGCAAGCCGAGCCCGTGTTGGCCTAGCCTGCCAGTGAAGTAAGCGAAAAACGAAATTGGCAAGCCTTTGACAGGCAGGTTCATGAAATAGAGATTGTAGACGAAAGTGCTCACCAAAATACCAAACGAGAACAGTAGTGTCACGGCGAAGGGATTGGTGATACCCACCTCACCTTCGGTGCTCATACCCATTACTGGATAAAAAGAACCCATGAGGAGCCCTGCAGCTAGAGCCAACCATACCCCGCGATAAATACCGGGGCCTTCCGATTCGTCCCGTTTCTTCTTTTTTGTCTGGATCTGCGGCTCTGGAGGAAGTTCTGCTGCCATTGCCGCAGCCACAGCTTTTGCGGCTTTGCGACGAATTGTTTCCATCATTCCATGAGCAACAGCGCTTAAAATAACTGCGATCAGAACCAGAAAGCATCCGCCGAAGAGCATGTAGGCGTTGCCTACCTGTTGCATCGTATAGCTCCAGATAACGCCGACAATGAGTGCAAGGCCGATGCCTACAGGGAATGCTACGCTCATTCCGGCCATTTCTATGGCTGCTACCAGAAGCATGTTTGCGAGGTTAAAAATACAACCGGCGGCAAAGGCTAAGAGGATCTGACGTTTTCCGACCAAGAGAAAGGTGTCATTAACAGACAAGTCTGTACCCATTGAACCAACTGTGAATGCCGCAATCACAGCCGCAAAAACTGCACCAAGAGAGAAATCGATGTAAAAGAGTTCGAATCTCCATCCGCTCTTCTTCAGGGTATTTGCCCAAGACCCCCAACAAAGCATCGAGAGCAGAAGCAATGCCATTGTAAGAGCATAAGTTGTAGGTAGCAGCATAGGATTAATCAAGAGTCCAAAAGCTTTAAGCTAACACAATAGCGAGAGCTTTAACGGGCGGCTTCGGGTGCCTGCGCTTCTTTCTTCGTTCGAACTTCTCGAACGGCGTAGATTCGGCGGCCTTGGCTCTCGAAATAAGTACGCATCAACATTTCGCCCAGAATGCCAGTAGAAAACATCATGATGCCGGCCAGGAGCAAAAGCGCACCTGCAATCATAAGTGGCCCATGATCGACCACAATTTCATGGCCGGTGAGTTTGTACACCAACAGGTAGAGCATTATGAGCCCGCCCAAAAAGGTGCCGGTGAGGCCGAGTGTTCCGAAGAAGTGCATTGGCCGGGTAAAGTAGGTTAACAGGAACTTGATGGTGAGGATGTCGTAGAGAACGCGGAAGGTACGGCTGAGGCCGTAGTGGGAGTCGCCGGCGGCGCGAGGTGTGTTCTTGATCGGGACCTCTACAACTCTCGCCCCATAGAGCTTTGCGAGGGCAGGGATGAAGCGATGCAATTCACCGTAGAGATTGATGTCTTTTAGAATCTCTGAGCGGTAGGCCTTGAATGTCGTGCCGAAATCATGCAGATCGATACCTGATGCTTTTGCCATCAGCCAGTTGGCGATACGCGAAGGAATCTTGCGCGTAATTGCGTTGTCGATTCGGTTCTTGCGCCAGCCGCTGGCGATATCCCAACCTTGCTCCACTTTTTCAAGCAACGCCGGGATGTCTTCGGGGTCGTGCTGCAGATCGCCATCCATCGATATGATAATTTCGCCCTGGGCTTCATCAAAGCCGGCTTGCAACGCCGGGGTCTGCCCAAAGTTACGCCTGAGGCGGATCACCTTCAGACGACCGTCAGTTTCGACAAGATTGGCCAATAGATCAAAACTACGATCCATTGAGGCGTCATCTACGAAGATAATTTCGTAAGGCCGCTGCAGGCGCTCGAGCACTGCGGTAAGCCGGTCATAGAGCGGAAGTATGGACGGCTCTTCGTTGTGAATCGGAATGACGATCGAGATCATGAGATGATGTGGGACTCTATACCAGTCTAACCGAGGGGGAGATGTGAAGCATATTCCAAAACGCGCATGGGGCATCGGGCTGCTGGTGGTCATCTATCTGACCATCGCTTACTTGATTCCTCGGCCCGCCGTAATTGAGGCTGCAGGCTGGCGATTATTCGCTCTCTTTAGCGCTACAGTGGCCGGCCTGATCTTTCAGCCGATCAGCGGTGGGGCACTGGTTCTAATTGCGATTGTTTTCTCTAGTCTGGTGGGTGGGCTCACGATCAAACAGGCGCTAGACGGATATTCAGACCCAACGAATTGGCTAGTGCTGGCGGCGTTCCTTATTTCCAGGTCGCTCCTGAATACTGGCCTCGCGCGCCGGATTGCGCTTTTTTTTGTCAGGCTTTTTGGGAAGACCTCACTCGGTGTCAGCTACGCGCTTTGCTTCAGCGATATGGTCTTGGCGACGATCATCCCGAGCAATGGTGCTCGTAGTGGTGGGGTGATTCTTCCCATTGTGCGCGGTGTGGCAGAACTCTACGGTTCCAAGCCCGGGCGGAGCGCCCCTCTGATTGGGGCGTTTTTGATGACCAGCGTGTACCAGGGCATCTGCATCAGTTCGGCAATGTTTCTTACCGGGCAGGCTTCTAACCCTCTAGCTGCGCAGATGGCGACCAAGATTAGCGGGATCGAGTTCGATTGGTTTGGCTGGTTCCGGGCAGGGGTGGTTCCGGGGCTGATTAGCATTTTGGCTGTTCCCTGGCTGGTCAGCAAGATTTACAAACCCGAGATTATTCGCACACCCGAAGCGGCCGAGTTTGCGCGTAACGAGTTGGCGCAGATGGGGAGGCTCTCGCAATCGGAGTGGATCCTTTGTGCAGTCTTTTTTGGGGTTTGCGCTGGTTGGTCGACAACTTCGATTCACAAACTGGATGTTGCTGTGCCAGCGTTGCTTGGTACGATCGCACTGCTTGTGACCGGTGTACTGAGCTGGGAGGATGTGCGCAAAGAAGATGCAGCCTGGGACATGTTCATCTGGTACGGCGGCTTGATCAATTTAGCCAAAGGGTTGAATGCAACCGGTGTACCGACGGCCTTTGCCAAAGCCGTTGGCACTTCTTTGCTTGGCTTCGATTGGTATCCGTTGCTGGTTATTTCGCTGCTGGTGTACTTCTTTGCCCACTACGCTTTTGCCAGCATCACTGCGCATATGCTGGCGATGTTTCCTGCATTTGTTGCGGTGATCGTGGCGCAGGGTGCTCCAGCGGGGCTTGCTGCCTTCAGTTTCGCGATATTCACGAGTCTGTCTGCGGGTCTGACCAATTATGGAACTACCCCGGCGCCGATGTTCTTCGCACAGGGCTACGTCGAGATGAAAGATTGGTGGCGAGTTGGATTTCTGTGCGCCATCACCAATCTGTTTATCTGGATGACCTTCGGCTTCGCCTGGTGGAAGTGGCTTGGGCTCTGGTAGGGCGGCTATTTGGGCAGAGCGTCGAGCGGGATTACTGCGTGCTTGACGCGCTTGCGCTGCCAGGTCCAGGTGGCATGGATCTTGCCATCGGCTGCCTGAATGATGGCGGGATAGGAATATTCGCCGGGCTCGGATTCGAGTACGATCGGGTCGCTCCATTTGTCACCGTCTTTGCTGACAGCTATGTTGAGCGGGGAGCGGCCCTTTGAGGTGTGGTTATAGATCAACACAATACGGCCATCTTTCAGCGTGACAGTGTCGATGCCGCTGTTCGGGTTTGGCAGGTTTGTGATCTTGGCACTGGACCAGGTCTTGCCGCCGTCCTTGGAATCGGAATAGGTGATGAAGCCAATTTTTGTTGTCGAGCGCAAGTACATGCGCATGTTTTTGCCAATGGTGGCCATAGCGGGCTGAATGATGCCTTTGGGTTCGTCTGGATAGACAATGGGCCCGTGTTTGGTCCAGGTCTGCCCGTTGTCGGTTGAGCGTTCTACCCAGGCAGTCCAGGCGAAATCAGATTCGACGCTTGTGCCTGAGACGATTGTGCCGTCGGCCATTACCAACGGCTTGTTCTTAATTGGCCCGTAGACCCCGGCGGCAAGGTATTCTTTTCCACTCCAGGAACGGCCTCCATCGACACTTTGAATCTTGGCTCCGTTCCAAGTGGAAGGGCTGAGACCGAACTTGTAATAGAG
Organism: Bryobacter sp.; assembly: GCA_046590555.1. Lineage (GTDB taxonomy): Bacteria > Acidobacteriota > Terriglobia > Bryobacterales > Bryobacteraceae > Bryobacter. Next base: position 5,202 of record JBKJUN010000938.1, read on the forward strand.
CCATAGCTTCTTGTCTTTGGTATGGAACAAGACCGGATTGTAGGTGGAAAAGTTCTTTTCTCTGGCGATCTCGACAGGGGCACCCCACTGGCCGTCCTTGAGGCGGGCACCCCAGATGGCAACGTCCTTGGCCCCTTCTCTGGTGCCACCAAACCATGCGGCAAAGAATTCACCAGGAGCTGTCTCGACAATCGTCGAAGCATGGCATTCGGGGAAGGGTGCCGATTCATAAATAAATGTCTGCTGCACCTGGGCGAAGGCTAGAAGCGGAAATAGGAGAATTGCGAGTCTCATTCAGCATTCAAGTCTATATTGGTTAGTGCCATTATGTACGGAGCTATCGAAGCCGGGGGCACAAAATTCATTTGCGCCTACGGAAATTCCCCCACAGACATTCATGTCAGCACAGCGATTCCCACGACTACGCCGAAGGAGACGCTTCGCCTGGTTGCGGAGTTCTTTCAGGGCAAGAAGTTGAAGCGGGCGGGGATCGCTTGCTTCGGTCCGCTTGAGATTGGCAAGGGCCGGATCTCTCCCTTAACGCCGAAACTGGAGTGGCGCGGCTTCAAGATACAGTTCGAAGTTGAAAAGGCACTTGGATGCCCCTCTGTTCTCGATACGGATGTGAAT
>JBKJUN010000071.1:0-5384 GCA_046590555.1 Bryobacter sp.
AATGATCCGACGCCGGCGTTAACACTCAGTGGATTTAATCAGCCGCAGGGGGTGCATTCTGATCCAAGAACGGCGGAGCTCTGGGTTACAGACGGGGCCAATGGCCGGGCATTGCGATTCCCATCTTATGAATCGCTTTCAGTGACCTCACGTTCCAATCTCGCGGTCGGTCAAGCCGTTCTGCCTCTCGATCTCAAGGTGGATAGCAATTCGAATTTGATCCTTTCAGACTTCTCCAATCGCATCGCGTTTTACTATCAGGCGCAAGTGAGCGTCAATGGTGCCAATCAGCAGAACCCCAACTTGGCCCCAGGCATGATCGCCTCGACATATGCACAGGGCGGGACATTTGCTGACTCGACGGTTGTCGCTTCAACGGCCAGTCTGCCAACAGAACTCGCCGATACGCAATTGTTGGTAAATGACAGGCCGGCTCCTCTATTCTTTGTCAGCCCCGGACAGATTAACTATCAGGTTCCGTGGGGGACGCCTCCGGGAACGAATGCGGATATCACGATCGTGAAGAAGTCTACCGGGCAGGTGCTGGCGTCAAGCCTGACTCCCGTAACACAGGTTTCACCTGGATTTTTCACGTCAACCGCAAATGGCCGTGGTCAAATTTCTGCTCTCAATGAAGACAATACGGTGAACAGCATCGCGAACCCGATTGCCCGTGGCAAGGTAATTCAGATGTATGGGACGGGTGTTGGTGCGGTTTCGAATCAGCCCGCCGACGGTCAACCATCGCCGAGTAGCCCACTGGCGGTTGGCGAGAAGCCAGATGTCGTGATCAACGGAAGGGCGGTGCCGGCAGCCGATGTTTCGTACTCAGGCCTTGGCCCTGGTTTTGTCGGTTTGTGGCAGTTGAACGTCAAGATCCCCGATTCTGTCCCTCCTGGCAACAGTATCTCGGTAGTGGTGCTGCTGCGTTCTGTTGCAAGCCAACAACAGTTGGGAACGGTGATTGCGGTCAAGCAGTAAGGCCGACCGCAAACTATATTGATAAGGAGGGTGAACCTGGTTCACCCTTCTTTCGTATTTAAGGATAGAGGTGATGCGATGCTGACTTTCATTCTGTGGTTGCTGCTCTTTGTGTTCTGCTGGCCGCTGGCGATTGTGGCTTTGTTGCTGTATCCGCTGGTTTGGCTGTTGTTGTTGCCTTTTCGGTTGGTTGGTATTGCTGTCGGTGGTGTTCTTCGGCTGGTTTGGGAAGTGGTGACTCTGCCGGTTACGATCCTGAAGATTCTGACGGGCAAGGGATCGAAGGCGCACGCCTGATATTCTTATGGCCGTGAAGGGCCTTTTGTTTTTTGTAGTGACGGGCTGCGCTTTGATGGCGCAGCCCGTTAGTTTTGAGCGGACGATTCAGCCGATTTTGACGGGGCGTTGCGTGATGTGCCACCCGTCAGGCAATGGTGCTGGTGATGTTAGCTTGAGCTCTTATGCGGAGCTGATGGAGGGAGGATTGGTTGAGGCAGGCCAGCCTGAGGAGAGCGTCCTGCTGCGCGCCGTGGTGGGGGAAAAGCCCCGGATGCCAAAGGTGGGTGGCCCGCTGAAGATGGCTCAGGTAGAGTCGATCCGGCAGTGGATTGCTCAAGGGGCCAAGAACGATACCAAGGATGCGGCCTGGTGGTCTTTGCGGCCGTTGGGCAAGTCTTCGCTGAAATCGGTGGATGCATTTTTGATCGAGAAGCTGAAGGCTAAGGGCCTGGCGTTCTCTGCTGCTGTGGATCGGCGGACGCTGATTCGGCGTTTGAGTTTCGATCTGCATGGCTTACCGCCAAAGCCGGAAGAGGTGGCTGCGTTTGATGCAGACCGCTCACCTGCCGCTTATGAAAAGCTGGTGGACCGGATGCTGGCTTCGCCGCGATATGGGGAACGTTGGGCAAGACATTGGCTGGATGTGGTGCATTACGGGGATTCGCATGGCTTCGACAAAGACAAGCCACGGGCGAATTCGTGGCCTTACCGGGATGCGGTGATTCGGGCTTTCAATGAGGATTTGCCGTATGGGGAGTTTGTTCGCCGACAGCTTGCTGGGGATGTGCTGAATGTGGGCGATCCTCGTTCGTTTGAATTGACAGGATTTCTGGCTGCCGGGCCTTGGGATTTTGTTGGGCATCAGGAATTGCGTGAGGGCACGACAGACAAGAAGCTGACGCGTGTGCTGGACCGGGACGACATGGTGGCAACGACGGTGTCGGCGTTTTCGAGTATGACGGCGCATTGTGCGCGGTGTCATGACCACAAGTTTGATCCGATTCCGCAAGAAGATTATTACCGGTTGCAGGCGGTGTTTGCAGGGGTGGACCGGGCGGATCGTCCATATGATGAGGACGCGGCGGTGGGTGCGCAGCGCCGGGCTTTGATGAGCGAGAAGCTGGCAATTCAGAAGCGTTTGCAGCCTCATCTGGACAAGGTGGAGTTTGCGACCAACGTTGAGATTGCGGCGCTCGATGACCGGATTCAGGATGCGGGATCGCTGCTTGCGCATTTGGGTACTCCGAAGGATGCAGCGCAAGAGCTGGAGAAGAAGACGCTTGAGGCGCGACGAGTGGTGGACCGGGCGGCGCGGCAAAAGTTGGTGGATGTTTTGGTGGGGGCGGCAACCTATGCAGCGATTGATGGTTTGAAGGCGGAGTTGAAGAGTTGTGATGACCGGTTGGCACTGTTGCCCGCGCCGAAGCTGGTGTATTCGGGAGCTGGCTTCTTTACGCGGGTTGGAAATTTTCGGCCTTCACTTCAGCCACGGCCGGTGCACCTTCTGGATCGTGGTGGGGTGAATTCACCAGGCAAGCTGGTTGGGCCTGGAGCGCTGCGGGCGGTGCCGGGCCTTGATGCCTCATTTGAAGCTGGTGACGAGGGAAGTAGGCGGGCTGCGCTGGCGCATTGGATTACAGATGAGAGGAATGTGCTGACCTGGAGATCGATCGTAAACCGGGTCTGGCATCACCACTTTAGTGTTGGGTTGGTGGATTCTCCGAGTGATTTTGGAAAGATGGGTTCTTTGCCTTCGCATCCCGAGTTACTCGATTGGCTCGCTGTGTGGTTTCGCGATGAGGCGAAGGGATCGCTGAAGCAGTTGCACCGGTTGCTCGTGACAAGTGTGGCTTATCAACAGGTGTCGGCCCATAACGAAGTGGCAGCGAAAGTAGATACCGATAACCGGCTGCTATGGCGGATGAACCGGACTCGTCTCGATGCCGAGAGCGTGCATGATGCGGCGCTGGCGGTTGCGGGCAAGCTCGATTTGAAGATGGGTGGGCCAGGGGTGAGGATGTTTGGTTTTAAGGACGATCACTCGCCGGTTTATGACTATACGAAGTTTGATCCGGACGCTGAGGGTGGGCACCGTCGGAGCATCTATCGCTTTGTGGTGCGTAGTGTGCCGGACCCGTTTATGGAGCGGCTGGATTGCCCGGATCCTTCGGTGCAGACTCCGAAGCGATCGACTACGCTGACGGCGATTCAGGCGCTGGCGATGTGGAATAACCCTTTCATGCTGAGGATGGCCGAGCATCTGGCGGCTCGCGTTGGTAGTGATGTGGGACTGGCCGGGCGGCTTGTCTTTGGACGGGATTTACGCGCCGAGGAGTTGAGTCTCTATCGCGACTATTCGTCCAAACATGGAATGGCGAATCTTGCGCGGCTGCTTCTGAATACGAATGAGTTTTTGTTTGTCGATTGAGGTGAAGTATGGATCGTAGAAGCTTTCTGTTTGATATTGGCGGTGGATTGGGTGGAGTGGCGTTATCGCAGATGATGGCGCAGGAATTGCATCACAAGCCGAAGGCCAAGCGAGTGATCCAGTTGTTTATGTCGGGGGCGGCGAGCCAGTGCGACACCTTCGATTACAAGCCACGTTTGATTGCCAAGGCAGGGGAGAAGTGGGATCCGGGCGAGAAGGTGGAACTGTTTCAAAGCAATCCTGGGGTGGTGATGCCGAGCCCGTGGGGATGGAAGCAATACGGGCAGAGCGGCAAGTGGGTGAGCGACCTGTTTCCGCATACGGCGGGGTGTGTTGACGATATCGCGTTTGTGCATTCGATGATGACGAAATCGAATGTGCATGGGCCGGCTACGTTCATGCAAAACACGGGCTTTATCCTTCCGGGTTTCCCGAGTACCGGGGCCTGGGTGAGTTATGCGTTGGGGAGTTTGAATCAGAATCTTCCTGTATTTGTAGTGCTGCCGGACCCGCGTGGGATGCCTCCGAATGGGCCAGCTAACTGGTCTGGTGGTTTCTTGCCAGCCGCGCATCAGGCGACGACGGTCAGGGTTGGCACGCCGCATCCAATACAGGACCTTGAAATGCCGACTGGCGGCTACGTGACGGCGGCGAGTGAGAAGGAAGGCCTGGCGCTGCTGGATCGTGTGAATCGCAGACATTTGCAGGGGCGGGGTGGGGATTCGCGACTGGAGGCACGGATAGCTTCCTATGAGATGGCGGCGCGTTTGCAGTTGAGTGCGCCTGAGGTGCTGGGCGTTGAAGGTGAGAGCGAGGCGACGCGCAAGATGTATGGAATCGATGACCCGTTAACGGCGGACCTGGGTCGCCGCTGTTTGGTGGCAAGGCGTCTGGTGGAGCGAGGTGTCCGCTTTGTACAGATCTGGAGTGGGGCAGACAATGGCTTTCCGCGCAGGAACTGGGATAGCCATGAGAACTTGAAAAAGGATCACGGGATGCTGTCTTATGAGCTGGACAAGCCGATGGCTGCGCTGCTGAAAGACTTGAAGGGCCGCGGACTGCTGGAGGACACTATCGTTTACTGGACGACGGAGTTTGGGCGGATGCCTTGCAGCCAGGGGAGCCTGGGGCGGGATCATAACCCACTCGGGTTTACATCGTGGCTAGCGGGTGGCGGGTTTAAGGGCGGTACGAGTTTTGGTGCTACCGATGAGTGGAGCTACAAGGCGGTGGAGAAGCCCGTTTATTGCTATGACGTGCATGCAACGTTGCTGCATCAGTTGGGGATTGATCACACGCGGTTGACGTATCGCAACAATGGGATTGATCGACGGCTTACGGATGTGCACGGTGCGGTGCTGCGGGAGTTGGTGAGCTAGAAATCGGACTTAATTTCGAAGACCCTCGGCCTCCATTAGATTCAACAGTATGTCGTTGATTCTCGTCAAGTGACCGTCTCCTTTGGATTTGAGCCAGATCAGCACTTTGGGGTCGAGACGTACGCTTACGGCAACTTTCTTTTTCACTTCACGTAGCCGAACCATGTTTGCCAACTGGTGTTTTGTCAGTGGAGGAATGTCGCTGAAGTCAATTTTTGAATCGTCCCCAGCTTTTTGGTTCTTGGCGATTTCGCTTATTGCGCGCTTTTCCGCGTCAGTCCATTTCCTGCGCTCGATATCTTCTGAGCTCATGCGAA
>JBKJUN010000138.1:0-1677 GCA_046590555.1 Bryobacter sp.
GCAAGGAACTTCTTTGCCCCGAAGGTGGAGCCTTTCAAGCGCAATCAGTTCGGCTTTGCGGTGGGGGGACCTGTGATCAAGAACAAGCTCTTCGTATTCGCAAATATAGAGGGATTCCGGCAGCGGCTGGGTATTATCCAGCGGGGCATCTATCCTCGCCAGACACAACTGCGTGGAGACTTCAGCGAAGGCAACCCGATCTACGATCCACTCACCTTCACCCCTGGCTCGAACAGCAAACAGCTTTTCCCTGGTAACCGGATTCCCGATACGCGGGTGAACCGGATAGCAAAGAACTTTTTCCCCTTCATTCCTGTGGTCGATACATTGCCTGTGGGAGGGGCAAACCTTGTTGACACACTCTTTCAGCGTCATGATGATGATCAGTACAACTTTCGGGCAGACTACATGATTAGCAGCAAACACTCGCTATTCGGGCGTTATACGGCGCAGAATGCACCGTTGTCGCCGGCGGCGCTGGTTCCGCTTGGGGGCCGTCAAGTAGATTCGCGAGGCCGTTCGGGCGTGGGCCAGTTGACATCTTCTATCTCGCCTTCGGTGGTGAACGTGTTCCGTGGTGCCTATAGCTACATGGAGCTCTTTGGCAAACAAGTGACTGTGGACAGGAACATCGCCGCAGAGGTTGGTATCACCGGTGTGTCTACTTCGCGATTAAACTGGGGCGTGCCGAATGTGGCGTGGCAGGGTTATTCCGGCATCGGGAGCGATGGCCTGACGCAGGGAAACAAGGTTCATAACTACCAGCTCGGCAATGCGACTACGTGGGTGAAGAACAGTCACACGGTGAAGTTTGGCTTAGAAGCCCGGCAGTCGCGATTTTTTGTCGATGGCGACAACAGCCCTCGCGGCAGTTTCACATTTAATGGAACCTACTCAGCTGCGTCGGATAGCGTAACGGGCAACCCGGTGGCTCGCACTGGCGACCCGGTGGCGGACTTCCTGTTGGGATACCCGACGAACATGAACGGAGCGGTGGGAACTTCCATCACAAACTTCCAGAACCATTCGCTTACCGCATTTGTTCAGGACGACTGGAAGGTCAACCGTCAACTGACGCTGAACTATGGGATGCGATGGGAGTTTCTCGGGCCGCCCGAAGCAAAAGAGCAGGGCAACGTATACGGGTTTGATTTCAAGACGGGAAAGCAACTCTTCCCTACCCTGGGACAGATTCGCAAATCGGTCATCAGCCCGGACTACAAGAATTTTGCTCCGAGGTTTGGACTTGCCTACAACCCGAAGTGGGCACCATCGGTTGCGATTCGTGCAGGAGGCGGAATTTATTGGGACCAGACCCAGATGAACGAGATCCAGTTCATCGTGAATGGTCCGCCGGCCTATACGCAGCAGAATTTGAACGCGACGGGACGCGGGCTGCCGGAGTTTGAATTTGGGAGGAACACACTACCGAGCGTGGTGGTGCCTCCGGTAGACGCCAACTACATCACGCCTCTTGGGACAAACCTATTTGCGGCAGAGCTGGATGGCCGGAAGCCGCGCATGTATATGTGGACCATGTCGCTTCAAAAATCGATTGGGACAAACTGGGTTGTAGAAGCTGCCTATGTTGGGTCGCAGGGGCGCAGGTTGTCTAAACGCTGCAGCTCCTATGCCAATGCCACGCCCGGAATCCTTTACGATGTGACGCCTGGTGTG
>JBKJUN010000195.1:0-5613 GCA_046590555.1 Bryobacter sp.
GGGGCTTCCGGGGCTACCGGCTCATTGGGCTTGCCGGGGGCCGGCACTGCGGGCTCGCTCGGTAGCGCGGGGGCAACAGGGCCAGGTGCGGATGCACCAGGGGCAGGAGCGGCGGGCATTGCTGCAACCTGTGGCTTGCGAGCAGCGCGCTTTTCGCGACGCTTCTTGCGCTTGTCCACCCACTTCATCTCTTCGTCGAGACGAACCGTAAGGTACTTGATCACGAGATCGTTGACGCGAAGGCGACGTTCGAGTTCTTTGATCGTGATACCGGTGGCTTCAAAGCGCAACAGGATGTAATAACCTTCGAAATAACGGCCAACCTGATAAGCAAGCTTGCGGGTGCCCCACTTTTCAGTGGTCTGCACGTTGCCGCCTTCTTTCACAATCAGCTGGGTTATCTGTTCAACTAGCGGATCGACCAACTCGTCGGTCGAGTCGGGTTTTACGATAAACAATTCTTCGTAAAGTCTGAGACTCATTTTTCCTCTTCTTTAGAACCTTGGGCGCGACGATTGAACCTCGTCATGGCCTTTTCGGCGCCTTCGGCAATTATGGACTCGATGCTGGACGAAGCTTCATCCAACCAGAGATCCAAATCGGCACGCATGCTCTTGGGAATTACCGCGAGCACAAAGTGCCTGGCTTTTTCACCTAAAACGACAGGCCCGCTGCCAAGCGGAGAGCCCGGGTTGATACCAAGCCGGACTCGGGTGAATTCTTCCGAACGGACTGACGAGATGATCGATTTCATTCCGTTGTGTCCGCCGGCGGAGCCTCGAGTGCGAATGCGGAGATTTCCCCATTCGAGAGCGAGCTCGTCAAAAACAACAATCAGGTTGGCTGGAGTCAGCTCGTACTTGTCGAGGAGCTGCCTGACAGCGGAACCGCTGAGATTCATGTAAGTCAGCGGCTTGGCAACAATGACGCGGTCGCCCTTCACGTCTCCGACCCCAACCAAAGACTGGCATTCGGGGCGGGAGATCCGTAGACCGTTGCGCGAGGCAAAACGATCTACGGTCAAAAATCCAACATTGTGCGGAGTCCACTCGTATTCGGGGCCAGGATTGCCAAGACCAACGATGAGCCAGGATTGCACGATGAGAAACTATTACTTCTTCTTGGCAGGAGCCTTGGCAGCAGGAGCAGCCTTGGCAGCAGGAGCAGCGCCCTTGGTAGCCTTGGCAGCGGGAGCAGTGGCGTCTTCCTTTTTGCCCTTCTTGGCCACTTCAGGCTCGCCAGCCTTGGCTTCGGCAACAGCCTCTTCTTCAGCGCGGAGCGAAACTACGTGCGAGATAACAAGTTCAGGGTCTGAGAGAAGACGCATGGAGCCTGTCATTGGGATGTCCTTGCTGCGGACACTCTCGTTTAGCTTGAGGCCAACCACGTCGATGGTGAAATTCTCTGGAATATCGTCGGGGAGAACTTCGATTTCAACTGAGCGGTTGACGAGTTCATAATGGCCGCCCTGTAATTTGACGCCGGTGGGTTCGCCAGTGGTCAAAACGGGAACGTTGACGGTGATCTTTTTGGTGAGATCGACGCGCTTGAGATCCACGTGCAGAATATTGCCCTTGACCGGGTGGGTCTGCCAGTCGAGAATGATCACAGGGGTAATCTGACCCTGGACATCGAGGTTGAAAATCGTGTTAAAACCGCTCGAGCTGGTGAGGATTTTGGTTACTTCTTTGGGGCTCAGGGTCAGAGCAACGGGGTCGCCGCCGGCACCATAAAGAATACCGGGGCTCTTGTGCTCGACGCGCAGGCGGCGAGCGGCATTCTTGCCACGGGTTTCACGGGTTTCGGCTACGAGGGTAATGTCTTTGCGCATAAAATCTGCCTCTACTGGTCTTTCTGTCGCTTACTCGAAAAGTACGCTGATGGATGTTTCGCCATGGATGGAGTCAATGGCCCGAGCTAGGAGCTTGGCCACGGAGAGAACGCGGATCTTGTCGCACCGCGCAGCCTCCGGACTTAGGGGAATGCTATTGGTGATGGCGACCTGTTTCAGATACGGGGATTCCGTAATCCTTTGCACTGCGGGGCCACTGAGGACACCGTGTGTGGCACAGGCCTGAACGGAGGAAGCACCGCGACGCGACAGCGCCTCGGCAGCCTTCACAAGAGTGCCTGCGGTGTCGATCAAATCGTCAACCAGCAGACAATTGCGACCTTCGACGTCGCCGATGATGTTCATCACTTCGGCTACGTTCGGCTGGTCGCGACGTTTATCGATGATGGCGAGAGGGGCCTGCAGGCGCTTGGCAAAAGCGCGGGCACGTTCTACGCCGCCGGCGTCGGGTGAGACGACGGTCAAGTTTTCGATCGGGAAATCTCTGAAGTAGTCCAGCATGACTGGGGTTACGAAGAGATGGTCGACCTGAATGTCAAAAAAGCCCTGAATCTGTGCAGCATGGAGATCGAGTGCGAGCACACGATCTGCTCCGGCGCGCTCGATGAGGTTGGCGACGAGGCGGGCTGAAATCGGGACGCGGGGCTGATCTTTACGATCTTGGCGAGCATAGCCAAAGTAGGGAAAAACTGCAGTGATGCGATCAGCCGAGGCGCGCTTTAAGGCATCAATGATCAGCAGGAGTTCCATCAGGTGATGGTTGACGGGAGAAGAAGTGGGCTGGATGACGAAGACGTCAGAACCGCGTACATTTTCATGAACCTGGATCCAGGTTTCGCCATCGGCGAAGGTCTTGACAGAAGTGCGAGCCAACTCGACGTCGAGATGCGCACAGATTTCCTGTGCGAGTGCGGGGTTCGCATTGCCGGATAAAATTTTGATGCGGTCAAATCGCATGGCGCTGAGTTCTTTGTCGCTTCTTCCGTTCACACAATCAGGGACCGGGGCGGCCAACTAGCGCCATCCGTAAAGGATGATAAAGCTGTATGCCAGGCACGCTTGTAATGGCGGCGGCTGATGGTGTGGAATTTCTCTACACGAATAGCCGTCGCGTGCCCCGATAGTTCAACTCTGAGCTGTGCTTCTGCTGCGGCAGCAGCTTCAGCGGTCTCGTAAAGCCCGAACAGAGTGGAGCCACTTCCTGACATATTTGCCGGGTGGGCTCCCGTAGCTCTGATTCGCCCCAAGAGGGAATCGAGAGCAGCGTACTGTTCAAACGCTACGGGCTCAAAGTCGTTTTCGCAATCACTGGCCCAAACTGCGGGCGGGTGCTTCTCATGCACACTATGCACAAGAGCGCGAAACCTCTTCATTATCTCGACTTGGCGGGGCTGTGTCAATTCGGCGGCGAAAGGACGGTTGAGGCGGCGGTAAGCGTCCGGGGTGGAAATGTGTAGCCCGGGCGCGATCAGCACACCATGAATAGTCGCTGGGTCGGGGATTGTGGTGAGGATTTCTCCTCGCCCGGAAGCCTCTGCAGTGCCTCCGATAAGGAAGAAAGGGAGATCGGAGCCGAGCTTCGACGCGATAGAGTGTAAATCGCCAAAGGTACTTTCCTGCCTCAGCAAAGCTGGCAGAGCCAGCAGAACCGCCGCCGCGTCGGCCGATCCTCCACCAAGACCACCGCCCATGGGAATTCGCTTGGTGATGTGAATTCTGACACAGGCAGTTAAGCCAACTGAATCAAGCCACAAGCGGGCTGCCTTGGTTGCGAGGTTGTCACCCGGAATCTCAACATCGCTGGTGGTTTGGATCAAAGTCGAAGCAGCATGCACCGCCTCGATTTCTAGCTCGTCAGCCAGAGATATGGTTTGGAATAGCGTCGCGATTTCGTGAAACTGATCTGGACGCTTGTAGAGGACCTTTAGGCCAAGATTGATCTTGGCAAAGCCCGGCAGGATCGGCATTAATAGTGCAAGAGACTGAAGATGTCGTGACCAACCAGGCGGTCGCGGCCTTTAAGGAAGTCGAGTTCAATCACGAAGCTCAGGCCAGCCAACGTGCCACCGGACTGATCCACAAGATCTACAACCGCTTTTGCGGTGCCGCCGGTGGCGAGGACATCATCGACGATCAGCACACGCTGCCCAGGCTGAATCGCATCTTCGTGGATCTCGAGCTTGTCCGTCCCATATTCGAGGGCGTATTCCATCTGGCGAGTCTTATAGGGAAGCTTGCCAGGCTTGCGGACGGGCACAAAACCGGCACCCAGCGAATATGCAACGGCGGGTGCAAAAAAGAAGCCTCTGGCCTCAATGCCGACCACTGTGTCGATCTGCGAGCCCTTGTAGCGCTCCTTGAGAGCGTCGAGGGTACGCTTGAGTCCAGTTGGGTTCTTCAACAGTGTCGTAATGTCGTAGAAGTTAATTCCCGGTTTGGGGAAGTCGGCGACTTCCCGGATCATTTCTTTAAGGTCGTTCATCGGATCTGAAAACCATCGTAGCGAACGATCTCTGCCAACCGCTCGTCAATTGTGCGAACTTCGGCAAGCATAGGCCCTCGCCGAACATATCCAGAGAGGGCATCGAGTTCAGATGCTAGTCCAACTGCATGTACCTCGACATCTCCATTGGCCAAGTTCTTCGCATAACCGGTAACACCCAGTTTCCGAGCGTGCTTCTGAACATAGTTTCGGAAGCCGACCCCCTGGACTCGACCGGACACCTGCCATTTGCGCGCAGTCATCTCAATATGATAAATCGGCCTTGTTCGGGATGCCGAGTATAAAGTGCGACCCACAAACCGCCGAATTTGTTAGGTGAACCATGAATTTCCGGTGAGGTAGGCCGGGAAGGTGAAGCTTGACTTGCTCCATATCAGGAGTCAAACTTGCAGAGTGAGCGCTCATCGGCAGGTCTCGCCGGAACAGGAAATGCAATGAAACAAAAGGTTTTACTACTATCGCTTGCGGGACTGATTCCGCTGTATTCACAAATGGGTGGCGGCGGCATGGGTGGATTCGGTGGTCCTGCGGTATTGGGCAGTGGTGCGGGTTCGGGCACTGGGAAGCGTGGCGGCGCAGATATGGGGATCAGTTTTTTTGCTGGTGTAACCGGAACCTATGACAGTGGCCTAACCGGATTTGCTCTTGATTCGAATGGCAAAATTAACAACTCCATAGCTGCAGGAGTTGATGGGTTCGCTGGTGTTTATGGAAGCAAGCGATTACGACGCGGGTCGTTTGGCATTAATTATTCGGGGCACTATCGACAATATCCTAGTCAACCTGCCTTTAATGGAACCGACCAGACGCTTGGTCTATTCACAAACAGGCAGTTGACAAAGAGATCTACAATCTCATTTTTTGCTTCCGCAATGACTACAAACCGGGCCTTTGGAAATTCGTTCGCCGGTTCTTCGATTGACCCCACATTAGGTTCGATCTTTGGACCAAATGGAGAGGTTTTTGACAACCGAATATATTTTGGGAGTGGCAACCTCGAATACAGCTACCAGAAGTCATCGAGACTTTCCTATACTTTGTCTGGGTCTGGATTCATCACTCGACGAACTGGAGGCATCTTGTTCGGCGTTAATGGGTCGTCAACGAACGCAACGGTTTCTTACCGATTGAGCCGCAGGCAGACGATTAGCGCAGGACACCAGTTTTTCATGTTTAAATTTACTCGAAATTTTGGGGATAGCTACGGGAATGGAGCATTTGGAGGATATTCCGTTCAACTGGGAAAGCGAGCACAGGT
>JBKJUN010000350.1:0-2762 GCA_046590555.1 Bryobacter sp.
ACTGCTCACGCACCGAGCAAGTCGGCGTTGGGCCTAAAAGCGGCAGGAACGATTGTGACCATATTCGCAGGAATAAGGCCAGTCCTCGCGAACGACTGGGTTTGGACTTTGGCGAGAAAGAGATCCATGGCCTCATCAGATTGTTGGTTGTGCCATTTGGCAAGAGCCGTGCCGCTGGCGATTGTTTCCCAACAGCCTTGCGCACCGCAATAGCAATGGGGACCGGTGGGGTCAATCGTCATGTGGCCAGGCTCAGGGCGGGTGCCGTTTGCTCCGCGATAAATTTGCCCTTCGAGTATAAGGCCTGCGCCATGCCGGTACTTATGGAGACGAAGAGGAAGCGGCTAAGATCATGGCCGCTACCCCACGTGGCCTCGGCCAGTGCTGCGGCGTCGCAATCGTTTTCTATGGCTACCGGAAGATTAAAGGCTGCTCGAAGAGCACTCATCAAGGGGAAGCCTTGCCAGCCAGGGCGGAGAGCGAGGTCGCCAATCGTGCCCGAGCGCAGGTCCACAGGGCCTGTGCAACCGATGCCGATTGCTTCTATTTCTGCGCTCATCGTCTTGAGATTGGATGTGATCCGGTTGATTACGTCGAGGGGATCAGACTCAGGGTTGGTGGGAAATTCTTCGCATTCTAGAAGTTGACCGGTTACGGTGACGAGTCCATCGGCGATTTTGGTGCCTCCAATTTCGACGGCACTGTAAGCATCTCTGAATAGATCCACCAGAATCCATTTAGACAGAAGAAATAAAGAATTAGCAATGCCAAAGAGCGCATTTGGCGATGGATGACCATACCGACTCTGTGTGGACGGCTGATGGAGAGGCTTACCGGCAGACGTTTCTATAAATGATCGACTATTACGTGGATCAGGCTGAGAAGACGAAGGGTAGCACGCCAGAGTTTCAGAGCCGGTTTCATATTGGTGGGAGTTTTTGGGTCTGGCTCTATGAGCGGAACAGAAGCCCTGAGGCGTTTGCCACGTTGATTGCAGCGATCCCACCATTGGCGGCACTGCGGAGGATGTGTGATGCCGACGCGCTGGAGCGAAAGTACGAGATCGAGATTCCGTTGGCGATTGCAATGGAACATCAGGCACTGCCGTTTGGACTGGCAGCGCTTTGGGCGGGAAGTGGGGCGAAGTATTAGTGAAAGGGGATTTGTGGGTGTCTGACGAAACTAGACAAGGCGTGATGGAGACCGCACGAGATCAATTGGTGGGAGGGCCTGATGACAGTAAAATCCTGATGAAATGGAATAGCATGATCATCGCGCATTCGGGTGCCCGAACGATGGATCGTTCTGCCGAAGGGCGAACACCGGATCGCGAGATCGAGTTTGTGACAAGCGACCCTCACTTTACTTCGATTTATCCTTACGCGAAGGTGGAGATTTTTCGGCAAGGGCTGGGATGACCTAAAGACGACGTCGGATGAGTTTGTTGTGGCGGCAAAGAAAAATACAAATGCCGATCACAAGATGATTGTGTCGAACATGGCGGACTTCTTTGAGGAGTTTGAGAAGCAGAATGGGAAGACGCTGCCGCAATACAACGCGAGCTTTGGCAATGAGTGGGATTTCTATACGGTTTCTGTTACGGAGGTTTCTTCGCGGATGCGGCGGGCAGTGGAGAAGCTTCGGGGGGCGGCTTACGGACAGCTTTGAGGGGTATATGAATTCGCTGGAGGCCGATGCAGTTCATGCGATGGGCGGGAGATTGATGCCCAAGGGTCAGAGAATCATCGATTTTACGTGTAACGGTTATCCATCATTCCTAACTTGTTTCTAAACCCTCTTTGTAAGAGGGGTAAAGGAGCGGAATACCGAGGAGCCTGAAGATGGCGCGACCATCGACACGGCGGTTGTTGCGGCGAGAGACAGGGACTTCGGATTGGGGGGCGCTGACTGGAGGTGGGAGGTGGAAACGATGAGAACAATAGTCGGCGATTTCGCGGGAAGTGCAGGGGTATTCGTCAGCGACCGGGTAGGCACCGGTGAGATCCGAGAGGAGGGCGGTGGCGGCAAGACGGGCAAGGTCGTCGACGTGGATGCGGCTGATGTAGTTGCTGCCATCGCCGTTTAGAGTGTACGCGCCCTGGGCCATCGATACGTGGACGCCGCGATCTGGGCCGTAGATGGCGGCGGGGCGCAGGATCAGGGATTGCCAAGGGCCAGCGGCGACGGCGGCTTCTGTGTCAGCGCGTGCTTGTTCACGCGGATTGCGGGGGGCGATGGGGGTGTGTTCGTCGACCTGTTCGACTGCGCCGTAGACACCGGTGGTGGAGAGGTAGACTAGGCGGCTGGCATTGCCGAGTGCGTCGAGGAGACGGGCGTCGGAGTTATTGGGGAGAGAGGGGATCGAGTGGAGAACGAGGCAGTTTGCCGCTACCCGGGGGAGGAGTTGTGAAGTGGCGCCGGGATTGGTGAAGTCAATATCGGCGCTGCGTAGATTAAGTACTTCGCGCCCCTGGGCTGAAAGGATGCGAGCGACGCGGGAGCCAGTGTAGCCTGCACCCAAAATTAATACTGGAAACAAATTGATTGCAGGATAACTCAGGGCGAGGAGTTGGGTTCAAGAGTGGTGACGCGCTGTAGGCAAAAAGCAGGTAACATGTTAAAGATCTTGAACAGTATTGAGAGTTCCAAAACAGATCTTTTTGGGCGTCGCCCGGGATGCTGTTCGCTGTTCGTCAGGCTAAGAATTGAGGGATTCTAGTTGGAGTTGCAGGAAGTTGAAGCACACCAGACCCTAGTCATTG
>JBKJUN010000458.1:0-4912 GCA_046590555.1 Bryobacter sp.
ACTCAGGTGGCATCACCGGCTGGTCCGTGCTCAAACTCATCGCCCCTTACTCGGTTGGCGCTGACCACAATTACGCCATCGTTGTCTACTCCAGCACCTATCCCGACCTCGACCCGGACACCGCTTCCGTAGATTCCACCTACCAAAAGGCTGGCGTCAATTGTGCCGCAAGTGCGAAAAAACTCCGCGAGATCGCACCCAGCGTCCACCAAACCATTTCCCGCGCCATGCTCCGCGTCGGCCCCGCCGCCTCAGCCGGAGACTTCATCCGTGTCGATTATCACCAAAGTACGAACGACCGCGCAGCCGACCTCATTGACCTGGAAGAGAGTGTTTACGCCCCCATGTTCAAGCACATCGTCGCCGAAGGCAAAGGGCCCAAGGCCTGGTCCCTCGTCGCGCCGGTTCTGCCGCTGTCATCAGAACTCGGCTACCATCTCTACACAACTCAGGTCTATAAGGACAACGCAAGTCTCGGTCGCGGCCTCGGCCTCAATCAGGAAGTCTTCACCAAAATCCATCCCGGACGAAGCTACTTGAACACCATGCAACATTCCCGCGAGCTCGACAAGATGGTTAAGGTCCGCATCTACCGCGTTATCGACACTGTTGGAGCACCCGTAATGCCACGCTAGACCGTCAACCCTAAGATGGAGCGAATGCACAGCCTAACTCACCGATTGGCTCACCATCCGCTCCATCCTTCTTGATTAGGCCGCGCTAAGATTGATTTCTCTGCCAATTGCTACTCAACAGGCTCCCGGCAATTCCTTGGTATCTCGCCACCGCTACCTCCGCCTCGACGCCCAAGAAAAAGCATCGACTTGAATCGTCCCCCCCAATTAGGCTGCTCATAAGCGATCGCTTAGCTCAATACAAAGAATGCAACCAGGAGGCCAGGAGTTTTCGAATTTCAGCCTGGGAAGAGTGCACGCGTACTCACGTCAAGCCCATCATGGACTGGGCAATAAATCACTCGATAGTCGCCAACGCGCCATCGAAAACAGCCTCGACACTTACCATGCAGCCGGGCCGCATAGCCCGATCCGGTCTATCCAAATCCAGCTATGCCACCAAACATACTCAGCGCAGCTTAACAATCAATTGCCCAAGGCTGAGATCGGGCCGCTCGTGTAAATGGGAATCACACCGCTGTCAGCGAATTACTGAACACCCGCTCAACCAGATAGCCGTAACTGTGGCAAGCCATGGACTGCGTAGCTTTGCACCCCGACTGCGAATCCGACCGCAGCGTAACGCCGACCTTCAGTCGATGCCGCCCGCCTCATCCTATCTGATGACTTTGCCAGCTTTCCTAGATTTCCTGTTCTCGTAGATCGTTCCGGGATAAGCTATGCGGAGGATGAACTACTCGCCCGGCGACCACCTTGGCCCCTACGAGCTCGTCGCGGTGACGGGCCAGGGCGGCATGGGCACAGTCTGGAAAGCGCGCGATCCGCGGCTCGACCGGACTGTCGCAATTAAGGTCTCTCGCGACACTTTTACGGAGCGATTCGGTCGCGAAGCCCGCGCCGTCGCCGCGCTCAATCATCCAAACATCTGCCAGCTCTACGACGTCGGCCCCGACTATCTGGTGATGGAGTTCGTCGACGGCCAGCCGCTGAAAGGGCCCTTGCCGGTAGAGAAGGCAGTCGAGTATGCCAGCCAGATTTTGGATGCGCTCGAAGCCGCACACAAGAAAGGCATCACCCACCGCGACCTCAAGCCCGCTAACATTCTTCTTAGCAGGCAGGGCATCAAGCTGCTCGATTTCGGCCTCGCCAAACTGGCGGCTGCGCCAAGCTCGCACGATGCCACCATGACGGCCATCACCACCGAGGGGCAGATCGCGGGCACCCTGCAGTACATGTCGCCCGAGCAATTGCAGGGCAGAGAAGTGGATGCCCGCAGCGACCTCTTCTCCTTTGGCTGCGTACTGTATGAGATGCTCTCCGGCCATCGGGCCTTCGCGGGTGAGAGCGCCGCCAGCATCATTGCCGCCATCATCGAGCGCGAGCCCGCGAAGCTCGAACTCGGCCCGCCGCTCGAGCGCGTGTTGCGCACCGCCCTCGCCAAGGATCCAGACCGGCGATTCCAAAGTGCAGTCGACCTCAAGCGGAACCTGCTTTGGGCAATGGAGGAACGGCCCTCCACTCCTGCCATCGCCCGCCGGCTTCCAGCTTGGGCCATTGCTCTGCCGCTCGTCTTGGCGGCGGCCCTTGGATGGGCGCTCTGGCGGACTCCTGCGAAAACGATGACGCCGCCCAGCTTAATCAAACGGCTGACGCGCGATGGACGTTCCTGGTCGCCTGCCTTGTCTCCCGATGGCAAATTGCTTGCATTCGCCTCGCGGCGCGAGGGCGGCCAGAGCGATATCTACGTGCAGCAGTCTGGCAGCGGGCCAATCCGCCTCACCGACGATCCCGCCCAGGACAGCGATCCTGCCTTCTCGGTCGACGGAACGAAAATTTATTTCACCTCGTCCCGCACGCCTCCGGGCATCTACGAGATTCCGGCGCTGGGCGGTGATGCGCGGCTCGTAATCCCCGACGCGAGCCAGCCGTTGGTCTCGCCCCTCGGTTCGCACATCGTGTATCTGGATCGTGCCCGGGGCTGGTTGGTGGACACGCTTCCGTCGGCCAAGCCCGTCGCGCTCGGGGTGTCGGGGACGCACTTGAATTTTTATTCGCCGGTGTGGTCCCCCGATGGATCGAGACTCCTCATCCGTGGCCCGGCCGATTTTCAGATCGTTTCGCTCACCGGCGAGCCTCTACAGTCCGTGGCCCTCGTGGAGAACGTCTACAGGCGCCGGATTGGCCAACCTCAGTTTGTTTCCGTGCTTGCGTGGCTTCCAAATGATGACTTGTTGTTTCGCAACGCGTTTGGGGAAACTACCAATCTGTGGCGAATCCCATTACGGGAAGCGGACAAAGGCATTCCGACCGCCGTCACCGCCGGCACCTTCACGAACCTGTCAGGCGCAGTCGCGGCAAATCGTGTCGTGTTTGCTGCCTCCACCAGCACGCCATCCCTTTGGAGCCTGCCTTGCGACCTTGATACGGGCAAGGTGGCTGGCCCACTGAAGCAAGTCACTCCGGCTGCAGCCGATGCGAGCCATCCCGATGTTACGCCAGACGGTCGGCACTTGGTCTACTGCTCTCGACGCATTGGCCCGCAATCCATCTGGACCATGGACCTGCGCACAGGAAAGGATCGCTTGCTGGCGACGATGAATCGCCTCGGCGACGACTATTCGCACACCGTCATCAGCCCCGACGCTAAGCTCATCGCCGCCATGGCCCAGGAGCCGAAGCGCATCGTGTTGTTGAACGCAGCAGGCGGCCCGCCACGGACCCTATTTTCTCAGGGCGCTCGCTTGCGCGGCTTCACCCCCGATAGCCGTGGGCTGCTGGTTTCGCCAGTCGACGGTGAGCAGGTTTTTCTGATCGATGTCGCCACCGGCACGCGCACGCAGATCATCAGCCGTAGGACTGAAGTTTTCCATCAGCCTCGCCTCTCCGTTGATGGCCAATGGCTGGCCTTCGTTCGCACCGATGGCACGCTCTACATCGCCCCTTTCAGGGGAACTCAGGCGATCCCGCCCGCCCAATGGATCGAGGTGGCGTCTGCCGTTTCGCAGCCGGCCTGGTCACCCGATGGCCATAGCATCTACTTCAGGCCCGTGGGTCCAGCGGGCAGTGGGGAGCCAATGCTGATGCGGCAGTTGCTGGACCGGCTGACCGGGCGGCCAACGGGTCCGTCCACGGTCTTCGCTCGCTTCGATGGAATGTTGTTCTCTGGTCCAATCTCGAATCCCATCGCTGTGGCGCGGGACCAAATTGTGCTGACGCTCGCCGAGCCAGCCTCGGATCTCTGGTCCATCGACCTGCCACTGGTGCCCTGAGAAAATCGCTCGCTGAGACGGCGAAGAATCACCTTCCTGTTGGACGAGGCGTTTCTCCCCTTTCGCCACCTCCCGCCCGTTGAGCAATGACCCGTTCGCCGAATCCGCCGCCGATCAGCCCATCTCTTCTTCGAGATGACGGCGAAAAGAGAATCCTCGTCACGCTGCCCCGGCGCTCTTTGAATGCCGCCCGAAATGCCCACCTTCCCAACTGGATTTGTCGTCAGCCTGTTTGAATGTGTAGGTGGGAGCTACGGTGCCACAATCAAGAAAGGGAGGACTGAAGCCTACCCGAACTCGATCCTAGAGAAACCATAATCTACCAATATTTTGTGGGACTCGATGTCCATAAGTAAGATATTGCCTACTGCATCAAAGCAGCCGATGGCGCGATCATTAACGAAGGAAGTATTAAGGCACGTCGTTTTGACATAGACCAATGGGTGCGAACAATCCCCGGACCTTGGCGCGGCGGCTTAGAGGCAACGATGTTCAGCCACTGGATCTATCGTCGATTGGCACCTCACGCCGCACGTCTGGAGCTGGGCAACCCGGCCCGGATGAAAGCCATCTGCTCGGGCAAGAAGAAGCGCGACAAGCTCGATGCGCGCACACTGGCCAACCTACTTCGTTGCGACATGTTTCCAGTGGCTTATGTAATGCCGCCAGAGCTTGAAGGGCTTCGTCGACAACTCCGCTTCCGCCGCCTGGTGGTTCAAGAGACGACAGTTTTCAAGAACCGAACTGCATCTCTTCTGATGGGAACAGCCATCGAGTATGAGACAAGGCGACTGCATGGGAAACGCTACTCCAAGAAGCTGCTCAACGACAATGAGTTCATGGTGAGGCTGTCGTGAGGCTGTCAGCCTGAAGCGTCCCAGCGCCATCCATCCATTTCCCTCAATGTTTTGAAGGTCTTTTCTCCCAATTCCCGCCTAAGCTGGCCCTCAGCCTTGCCTGATCCAATTCGGAACCAAGCCTAAAGTCGCTTAGAATCTGCCACTGAAC
>JBKJUN010001017.1:0-2646 GCA_046590555.1 Bryobacter sp.
ATGTTGGTATTGCCAGCGAAGGGAGTTTTGGCCCACATCCAGCTATTCCCTTTATTGCGGCCGCCAGGGAACTGCTTGTCCTCATCGACGAGGAGCGTAACATCATCATCACCGAACATATTATGACCGAGCGTACTAACTTTGATCACATCGTTGTTGTGCCAGATGACAATCTCCAGCCATTTCTCGAGAGGACCGGTTTTCCATCGCATGCCGTAATCGTTCGACCCAACCGGGGAATGGGTCCAATTCATAAGGGGATCAACAACACGGACCATTTAGCCAGTATTATCGAGGTGATTTCTCAAGCCTCTGAAGATGGAAAAACACGTATCGAGACGGATATGCGGGCCCATCTCAATCCAACCCGAATGGAGGGAATCGCTCAACTTGCCGAGAAATTTGCAAGGCGGCTGGAAACCCTTTGTCCTGCCTGCGGAACACCGGGGTTCGGCACGGTCAAGTCTGAACAAGGACTTCCGTGCGTCGAATGCGGCGCCGACACACAGCTTGTAAAGACGCTCGTCAGCGGCTGTGCGTCTTGTCAATTTACTGAGAACCAGCCTCGCACTGACGGTCTTCGCTTCGCTACGGCTGCTCAATGCCCGGAGTGTAACCCATGAAGCTTACGCATCTCGATCGACTGGAGGCAGAAGCCATCTTCATCCTGCGCGAAACAGCAGCGCAGTTCGAAAAGCCTGTTCTGCTCTACTCCATTGGCAAGGATTCGGGTTGCTTGCTGCATCTTGCGGCAAAGGCCTTCTATCCGGGTAAAACGCCCTTTCCGCTGATGCATATCGACTCAACTTGGGAGTTCAAGGAAACCATTGCTTTCCGCGACTGGGTTGTAAAGCAATATGGTGTAGACTTGATCGTATCTCGGAATGAAGACGGCGTCCGCCAGGGCATCAATCCCTTTGATCACGGCAGCAGCCTCTATACCGAGATCATGCGCACTGTACCTTTGAAACAAGCAATCACGGCCCACGGCTTCGATGCGGCCATAGGCGGAGCTCGGCGCGACGAGGAGAAGTCACGGGCGAAAGAACGTGTGTTCTCGGTTCGCGATGCCAACCACGCCTGGAACCCAAAGAACCAACGCCCCGAAATGTGGGACAATTACAATGGACGCCTCGCACCCGGCCAGAGCATGCGGGTGTTTCCCATATCCAACTGGACAGAACTTGATGTCTGGCTCTACATCCAGCGCGAAGGAATTCCGCTACCTCCCATTTACTTCGCAGCACAACGACCGGTTGTCTGGCGCGATGACCAGATCATCATGGTCAATGACGAACGTATGCGCCTTAACCCCGGGGAGGTGCCCGAAATGATGCGCGTAAGATTTCGCACCTGCGGTTGCTACCCGCTTACGGGCGGTATGGTATCAAATGCACAGGACGTTGCCGCCGTCATTCTCGAAACTATCAACGCTTCCGGCTCCGAGCGGCAGGGTCGAGTCATCGACAGGGATGGCGCGTCCGCCATGGAAGACAAGAAACGGCAAGGTTATTTCTAAAGATCTGCTTCCATAGTTTCGCCTTTGTCAAACTCGTGAAGAAGACCGGTAGATCTTCACCTACCGCTTTCTTCTAAGTCTTGACCGAAACCGTTCCCTACAAAATCCATATCGTTCTCACCAACAACGGCGTCCAGTAAACGTTTCCTCCGCGATACGCAGATGGCCCAACAGCCAACTTTATTACCCACATGCTCGATATGCGCTACCGGAAAAACGGTATTGAAAACCGCCTCACCAAGACTAACTTCTGACGCACCAATGTTTAACGAGGAAAAAGCGTGCCGTCGATGGAGATTGAGGTATCCGCGTTGCGCGGATCAATTTTAGCGTCATGGAGGGACTGGGGGCAAGGACAGCCTGTTTATCGCAGGCTCTTTCCAGCGGCAAGTGAGACACCTAGAGAAACAGCAGAAACACAACCCAAATGACGATTGCGGCCTTTGCGGCTGTTACATGAAAGGGATTGCCATTGTACCTATCGGCGCTGCGCCAGGCGCCGGTGGCGGCAAAGAGGGAATAGGGCAGGGGAATGAAATGAACGATGGCCGCCAGAATAATGGACGCTTCGGCAAGAACAAGGGTGAGGGCGGCCAAGGTGGCAACAAGGTGCAAGATGAGATCATAGGTGATCAACCAGCGCCAGAAGGCTTCACGCAGGGGCAATTGCCCGAGCCAAAGCTGCTTTAGTGAATCGGCCGTGTTCATTGGACTCTAACTTCTTCCATCGTTGTCTTCCCAGGCCTCACCGCCGGCGAGTGGTGATGCGGTGCGGTCGCCGGCGAGGACGCGGGAAAGCTCGGCGCGGCTGTTGCGGACGATATTGACCATCTTTTCATTAATTACCCCTGAGCGAATGGCCAGTTGGAACGCATGAACCGAACCATCAAAGAGGCGACAGCCAAGCGTTACCACTACGACAGCCACGAACAGTTCAAAAGCCATCTTGCGGACTTCGTGAACGCTTATAATTTTGGTCGTCGCCTCAAAACCCTCAAGGGCCTGACGCCCTACGAACACATCTGAAAAGCATGGACAAACGAACCAGAAAGATTCAAACTCAATCCGCTCCACTGAATGCCGGGACTAAATATTTAATGAGCGCATAGCGTGAATACCTCTGGAAA
>JBKJUN010000508.1:0-2076 GCA_046590555.1 Bryobacter sp.
CACGGTAGGCCTCCACCAACTCCGTCCCTCGATCCAATTGCTCTCGCTGCTTGCTCATCCTTCCACTCAAGCAGTTTTGGCCAGTTCCTTCAAGATGGGTTTGCTCTGTCGCTTACGCTTTTTTGCCATTTTTTGCCAAGGGGACAGACGAAATCGTCGCCAAGGGGACAGACGAAATCGTCACTGTGCTTTTTATTGGCTTTTTGGCCATTTTTGCTGATTCGCCCCCCAACTAGCCTTTCCAAGCTGATTCTGACTAAAATTGTATATCCCCGCTAACTCATAGCAAATAATGGTCCTTACACTCCTTGCCCCCAAGGCTTCAACTCCATCCCTCACCCCTGCTGCTACCCAAATTTACCCAAAAACCGCGTGGGCCAAGTCAATCTCAAAGCCGTCAACCCCACCGTCTTGCTAAGTCTCGAGGCTTGCCCCAGCACCGCCCGATGAGCCAAACACAACTTTAGATAGGGCGACAGCCCCTTCAGCCGGATGTGTCCCTGCGTAAAAATCGCTGGCTGCACTCCACTCTGAGAGCCCCTTCAAGCCAGAGAACGATTGCGAGCGGTGCATCAGCCAGCCAGCTTGCTTCGCTTCACCCAAATCCTGACTCTGTCTTTACGTTCAGCAAAAGCGCACCCCCTAAGCCCCCCAACTTGCAGAACCCGCCGCCGGCAATCCACCCCCAGATCACAAAATCCCGGCAAAGCTCCACCTCACGCCTCAATAAGTGAAATTCCTTCTCACTTATTAATTCTCAAATCCAGGAAATGGATGAAAACCGTCGCACTAGCTGCACGTGAGCGAATTTCTCAACCGGCCCTTCAACTCAACTCAATCCCGAAGAAAATCTTCCGGAGTAATTTCCGCCTGCTTCAAAATCGCCCGAAGGGTCCCCTCTGGAATGTCGCCGGGATGGTTTGGCAATACGGTATAAAGATTGCGTTCCGCATGAAACCACAACTCATGGCTGCCGGCCGCTTGTCGATCAAATCGAAATCCAAAACTGCGCAACCGCCGGACCACATCTCTATACCGGAAGCCGTTCAACCGCCCCATCTTCTAGGCAGCCACAACAATAGTAAAATCCTGGCACTCAAGCGTTGAGGGCAGATCGACAACTTGGTGGCGCTCCCTGCGCGCATCAATAAGTTTGCGGGCGACATCGCGTGCGATCTCCAGAACCTCTGCCACCGTGCGTCCTTGTGCAACCAGCCCAGGAACATCTTCAGAAGTGGCAAGAAACAACCCTTCCGGCAATGCCTCAACATGTATTCGGACTGCGTGTTCCATATTCCGCGATTTTACCACCGCTCTGCCTCGAATCACCACACCCTATGCCGTGCCTGGCCGCTTCATAAGCAAGAAGAGAATCTCGACGCGGCGATCCAGCGCAACCGCAATACATTTGATTTTGTACCAGCCTGATCCGTCACTATACGTTTCATTGGCTTTTTTGACGATTTTCTACAAGATCGGAGCCAATTGGACAAAATGATTCTCCTCTTCTTCGCTATCCTGACAGGCGTCTAACTAACTAATAATAAACAACTTGAACATCAATTGCATTGCCATTTCAGTTTCCCGCCTCTCCCTCGACATCAGCCCTAATTTCTCGAAAAACGCAGAGGGACAGGTCGGTTTCAACGCACCCAAGCCGTCCCATCTTGATCCTGGGCCAGCGCCAAAGACACGTTCATTGCCTATTTTCAACGCATACGAATCGTCTTCACATGCGAAACGGATCAGCGTTTCCATGGCTATCCGGTCCAGGATTGGGTCGAGATCACAACAGCGACCAGAATGAAATGGGGATTCGGGGGCGGGAGCACTCCGGCACACAGGGGGACCATTAACGCTCCTTCCCATCAGCCCGGCGGGGACTAAAAGTCCACGTGCACCACAACCTTTCCGGCCCCGTCTGGCTGGTGAGAACTTTATCATTCACGCTCCGCCAAAATTTATCTTGCCCCTGTTTTCAATTACTTACCCCGAGCCCACCGCCAACCCCCTTTCGCCCCAATGCTAAAACTGAACTCGGGCTAGCCCCTATGCCCAACTACAAAACTACGCAAT
>JBKJUN010000527.1:0-3202 GCA_046590555.1 Bryobacter sp.
ATATCTGGTTCAATTGGTTGTCATCAAGCTCATGGGCTTCATCTCAGTCCATACGAGCGTTTCTTGCCGCTAGCGTTCCCGCTGCCGGGTTGCGCTCGTCCACTGGATGCTGCGGCGTGAGCGCCGTATAGGCACCCATCTTCGGCTCTTTGGCAAAGGCTCGCGTCATCGGCGTTGAACTGGCGTCATAGACTGTCATCGGGCGCAAGCCGAGCAACAGCTCCATCGTGCGCAGTGCAGATGTGGTGTTGTACATCGTCGAATCAATCGTCCCTCGTCGCGTATACGGGCTGATTATGTAAGCCGGCGAGCGGTGAGAATCCACATGGTCTGCGCCATTCTGTGCGTCATCTTCGATCACAAAAATCGCCGTCTTCGCCCAGAACTTCGACTTCGACATCGCCTCCACCAGCATCCCCAGCGCCTGATCGTTGTCGGCTACCTGTGCCTTGGGCGACAGCTTGTTTGCTGAAAGACCAGACGTATGGTCATTGCCAATCTTCAGGGTAATGAAGTTCGGCATCTTGCCACTAGCCTCAAACTGCTTCAGTTCTTCAATGAACACTTTTACCCGGTCGATATCCAGATACTCAAGGTCAAAGCCCCGATACTGCATCGCCGTATGAGGTGCCAGTTGCGGGTCATAGATCTGCGCGATCTGCCGTCCGTTTTCGGGCTTCGCGAGGTTCTTCCCCCACCATCCGTAATTGCGAACGGTCAAGCCAGCCGCCAGCGCACTATGCCAGATTCGGCCTGCAGGCGCATTCGCCGCCACCTCGCCACCCTCGTAGTCATAATGCTTCCGGCGTCCGCCATAAGAATTCGGCCACATCCGCTGCACGTAAGCCGGAGCAATCGCCGCCGTAGACCAGTTATGCCCATCCGCTGACACATCGGCATTTACATAGAAGTTATCGAGCAGCACAAATTCTTCCGCCAGCTTGTGATGATTCGGTGCCACCTCGCGCCCAAACAACGTTAGCGACGGGTCGCCATTGCCTTTGCCCAGATCGCCCAACACCTGGTCATAAGTACGGTTCTCTTTGAGCACATAAATGACATGCTCGATCGCACTCGACCTCTGCCCCACCTCAGCCGGAACTACGTTCGAGGACAGCGTATTCTCACGAGTCTGTTCATCGCGATAAGGAGAATTCGACTTCACGCTAGCCGTATAAGCCGTCATCCTCTCCCCATCGAGACCACTCACAACCGAGATCGATCCGCGCTGCAAACGTCCCACATAAGCTACCGGCGCTCCCCCAAGATGCAGCGGAGCAGGCCGCTTCAAAGGATTCGGTCCATTCACAGAATTTGAAAAGCTGCGGGCTCCGCGGCCGTTAAAGATCAAGAGCCGGTCCTCACCCATAGAACGAGCTGCGATCGGGTACCAGCCAGAAGGAATGAAGCCCTCAACCATAGACCTCTTCCCTTCCACCTCAACTGACGCGACGGCATTCAGATCCGAACAAACTACATAAAGCTTCTTTTGATCCGGGCTCAGCGCCAGCGCGCTTGGGGTGGACCCCAGCGACTGCAAAGGCGTCATCGAGACATTAATCGTCTCCACCACCTTCAAGTCCTTAGACTCTGCCACTCCAATGACATGCACCGAATTCGTATTCGATGAAGCCACAAAGATCCGGGCCGCCCACGGCTGTGGGCCTTCTTCTTCAAGCACGGTCTTGGCCCCGCGCCACACCATATCCATCGGCGTCGCACCCACGCGCACACGCTGCAAAATCACTCCATCCGATGCCTTGTGATGCAATACCGCTCCATCGCCCATCACCGAAACAAAGAAGCTCTGATTATCCGGGTGCACCAGAATCTTGTACGGCCGCCGCCCAGTTTGAAAGCGCTCAATCACCCGGCCAGATTGTGGATTGATTACCGCAATGATATTCCGGTGCAGCATCGCGACATAGAGCAAGCGCCCATCAGGAGACACAGCCACATCGCCTGTAAAGTCTTCATGCGTAGGCGCTGCTTCGGTCAGCTTCCAATCCCCGGCCCGCGTCAACTCACCATTCGCGCCCACACTCAGTGCGTATACCATCGCCTTCGATCCGCCACCCACATAGAGGCTCTTCCCATCGGGAGAAAACGAGAGCCCGAGCCACCCATCGGGCAACTCAATTCGAGATACCTGTTTCAGGGTCGCCGGGTCCAGCATCACCACCGACGGCATGTTGTATCCACCATGCAAGACCGCCATGAATTTCTTGTTCGGCGACATCACGCTAGCCATCGGGAAAGTATCGGTCTCAATCTGAGACCCCGCCGGCCGCACACGCCAGCCCGTAGGCAATAACACGCTGCCATCCTCTTGCGGGCC
The DNA here is from genome assembly GCA_046590555.1 of Bryobacter sp. Classification (GTDB taxonomy): domain Bacteria; phylum Acidobacteriota; class Terriglobia; order Bryobacterales; family Bryobacteraceae; genus Bryobacter. The sequence continues at coordinate 2,339 of JBKJUN010000527.1, forward strand.
AACCATTTTCATTCCCTCGGGCTGCGAGAACAACGCGCACACCCCAATAACGCCCAGCGCCAGAATCGGAAACACAGGGTTCCAACGGTTCATGTTCATACCTCTTTGTACTTAGTCCCGGTATCGCTGTGCGATCGGGAATCTGCGGCCAATGCCAAAGGCCTTTGAAGTTACCTTCAGGCCCGGTGCGGCCTGTTGGCGTTTGTATTCGTTAAGGTCTACCTTCCGCGCAATCTCTCGCACCAGATCAAGCGGCAGATCTTCACGGCTCGCAATCTCAACCGGCGATTCAAAGCGCTCGATATAGCCCTTCAAAATCCGGTCGAGCACATCATAAGGCGGCAACGAATCCTGATCGGTCTGATCAGGCCGCAACTCCGCAGAAGGCGGTTTCACAAACACATTCTCGGGGATCGCATCCCCTAGCCGCCGGTTCGCAATCCGGCACAAGTCATACACCAGCGTCTTCGGTACATCGGAGATCACTGCCAGGCCACCACACATATCGCCATAGAGCGTGCAATACCCAACCGCCAGCTCCGACTTATTGCCGGTAGTCAGAACAAGAGCCCCAAACTTGTTCGACAACGCCATCAGCGTCAATCCACGCAAACGGCTCTGTATATTCTCTTCCGTAGCATCCGGCTTGTAACCAACAAACAATGGAGCCAGCGTCGACATCATCGTTTCATAGCCCGGTTGAATTGACGAAACCTCAAAGCGCACGCCCAGCCGCTCTGCCATCGCCCGCGCATCGGTGAGTGAATGGTCGGACGAATAAGGCCCAGGCATCCCCACACCCATCACATTCTCTTTGCCAAAAGCCTCCACGGCGATACAAGCCACAATCGAGGAATCAATCCC
>JBKJUN010001035.1:0-7448 GCA_046590555.1 Bryobacter sp.
GTTCGTCTAAATCGAACTCCGCGCGAAGGAGTCGTAGATCTTGAGCTAAGCGTCGAAGCAGGACCCAAAGTTGACTTCGTTTATGAAGGTTTCTCAGTGAGCGGGGGTGTGCAAAAGAGCATCCGGGAGCAATGGCGCGACGGTGTCTTCGACGCACAACGGGCGGACGAGGCGGTGGAGAAATTGAAAGCGGAACTGGCTAGGCAGGGCTATCTCAAATCTCAGATTGAATATTCGATTCAATTGCCGGAAGCCAACCGGAAGCGGATTGTCTTCGATATCCAGACAGGCGAAAAATACAGCGAACCCAAGCTTGTCTTCGCCGGCGCAAATGGGATTGAAGAATCGGAGCTGAGAAAATTACTGCGCGATCAAAAACTCGTCTTCGCCGCACTATCCAGGCCAAAGCCGGCCATTGATCTGATTACCAGAACCTATCGCGAACGCGGGTTTCTCGACGTCAACGTTGCCAAACCCGAGCTCATTCTAAATTCGGTGTCGCGCTCCTCTCAAATCGTATACCCTATTGCCGAAGGCGCCCATTACCGGGTTGGCACTATCAGCTTTGCTGGCAATCAGGCTTATCCATCCGAGCAATTGCTGCCAGTTTTAACCCTCGAGAAATTGGAAGATTACGGGGCGGAGCTAAGGGAAGAAAGTCTGGCCAACCTGCGCGAGTTATACGCACGGAAGGGCTACAACGATGCGGAAGTGACTCACTCGCTGAACCGCCATCCTGAGACCGGGCTGGTTGACGTCACATTTCAGGTCGTTGAAGGGCCGCAGAGTATCGTCGGCGAGGTGAAGGTGCAAGGTAATCTCGATACCTCACCCAACCTGGTTCGCAGCCAGCTTGAATTGAAGACTGGCGATCCGCTTGACCCCGCACTGTTGAGCCGCTCACGGCGAAACCTTTACACCACCGGTGCCTATTCATTAATCGACATCCAGCGGCATCCGCTCGATGTGGCCGGAGGCAAAAAGATCGTGCCACTCGACGTGAATGTCCGCGAAGTAAGGCCCTTCCAGTTTAATTACGGCGGATATTTCGATACAGATCGAGGGCCCGGTGGCATTGCGGATTTCTCGAATCGAAACTCGCTTGGGTCAGCCCGCACACTCGGCTTAAGGATGCGCTACGACGCAGATCTGCAGGAAGCCCGCGTGTTCTTCACCCAGCCTTTGTTGAAAAAACTCCCGCTCCGGACAACGGGTTCCTCGTTTTTGCGCCGGGAGGTACGGGAGGGCTTTAATACGGATCGATTTGGATTCTCCGTCTTACAAGAGTCGCGTCTCGGTAAGGCCTGGATTCTGAATTACGGCTATCGTTGGGAGCAGACGCGGACTTACGACCGTGGGCCAGACCCGATCTTTGACGCCACGCTGCGGGTTGCTCCTTTCACGGCAGCACTTTCACGCGATACGAGGGATGATCTCCTCGATGCCACACGCGGATCGCTTCTTTCGCACGCGGTAGAATACGCCCCCACCTTCTCCGGTAGCGAATTGAATTTCGCCAAGTACTTTGGCCAATATTTCCGCTATTTCGCTTTCGACAAGCCGGAATTGTTGCCGATGCAAAAGGGTGTAAGAAAAAGCAGGTTGGTGCTTGCAACCGGCGTCCGCGTTGGTCTGGCTGGAGGGCTCAACGGGCAGGATTTAATCACTGGAAGAAGTGAAAGCAATCGAGTGAGTCTTGGGGAGCGTTTTTTCGCTGGCGGCGGAACCACCATTCGGGGCTTTGCGCAGGACGGTGTTGGGCCGAGGCTTTTCGACGGACGTTCCCCTACCGGCGGAGATGCGCTGTTCATCCTCAATACCGAAATGCGCTTTCCGGTCAAAGGCATTTTCGATGGAGTGGGCTTCGTCGATGTGGGTAATGTGTACGATCGCATCGGTGACTTCAGGCCATGGCAAGTTCGTAAGGCCGCAGGATTGGGCATCCGAATCCGTACACCTTACTTTCTGCTGCGATTAGACTATGGAATCAAGCTGGACAGAAAGCCCGGCGAACCCTTAGGTCGGCCGTTTTTCAGTATCGGCCAGGCATTCTAAACCGATTATTCCAAACAGATCTGCACGCACGCTACTTACAAGCGAAGCTCGGGATAAGGATCACTAACGCGAGGAGTTCGCAGTCAAGTCCGGGCTAATCAATGCATGCGGCCCCAACCCGGCCTGACCGCGCTTTCTCATCACATGAAACGGCTAGCAACTTACTCATTCCCTGAATAGTGTAAGTGCCAAAAACTAACCCGGCGCTTCATGTTATTCGTAATAGTCGCAAAGCACTCCACCGAGCCACTTCCCAACCACCCGCAACGGTTCGTCCATTCACACCATCCGCCGCCTGTCCGTGAATTTCCCTCGCTGGCGACCTCGCATTAGTGCGGGAACCCCAGAAAGTGGCCTGCCCGTCCGCTTACACAGGGTCGACATTGCAATCTGTCCTTTTTGAAGCTCAATATCCCGCCTCACCTCTTCTCGACTACATCCGCCGTTATTGATGAGAAAACCTTTATATTCCTTTTGAGAATATGGCGAGGAGCTCGCCACTAGATGATTACCAGGGACCCATGATCCGGCAATTCGACCACGGCGGATTGGCGTGATTTTTAAGCCGAAACTCTTTTCTGGAAAATATTTGGTAACAAAAATGAAAGATCGAAGCTCTAACACAATCCAAAAAATGACAACTCTCGCCCTTCTCTCAGTCCCCCTCCTCTTGACCGTTTCCCTGCTTGCCCAATCGCCCGTTCCGGGCCGTTTGCTGATTGGTTTTAAGCAAAACTTAACAGATGACCAAGCCTCTGCGGCTCTTCGAGGCGCAGGTGCCAACAGCAGCAAACGCATCGGCAACCTGAATGTGCATGTGGTGGAATTGCCACCCACAGCCAATACCAACGCATTTACAAATGCCTTCAAGAATCGCCCGGACGTCAATTTTGTCGAACCCGACTTGTATCTGCCGCCAGTGCAAGTGACACCGAATGATCCTCAGTACTCGAGCCAGTGGCACCTGCCAAGGATCAGCGCACCGAACGCATGGACGATCAACAAAGGCAGCGCTTCAATTCGCATTGCGATCCTCGATACGGGCGTTGATCCGGCACACAGCGATCTCTATTCGCGGCTTGTACCGGGCTGGAATTTCTACGACAACAACTCCAACACAAGTGATGTCTATGGGCATGGCACGAAAGTGGCAGGCACAGCAAGCGCATCGAGCAATAACGGTCTTGGTGTAACCGGTGTTAGCTGGGAAACACTGATTATGCCGATCCGGGTAACGGACACGTTTGGCTACGCAACCTACTCTACCCTCGCGTCGGGGTTGAACTGGGCGGCCAACAACGGTGCCAGAGTGGCCAACATGAGCTTCGACGTGACTGGCAGTTCGACTGTGGCCGCAGCGGCGCAATACTTTCAAAGCATGGGTGGGGTCGTGGCGAGTTCGGCTGGCAATTCCGGAACCGCAAGCACACTTGCGCCATCGCCTTACATCATCACTGTCAGCGCCACCGACCCGAACGATGCGATCTATAACTGGTCGACCATCGGGGATCGCGTGACTCTGTCGGCACCGGGCTGCGTTACGACGACATTTAATGGCAACACGTACGGAGGCGCTTGCGGTACATCGTTCTCTTCGCCGATCGTGGCCGGGGTGGCGGCGCTACTGCTTTCAACGAATCCGAATCTGACGCCAACCCAAGTCGTGGCGATACTCCAAGCAACGGCAGACGACTTGGGATCGGCTGGCCTGGACACTATTTACGGTTATGGGCGAGTGAACGCGGCCAGGGCTTTGAGTTTGGCGTTCAATCCGCCCGGCGGCAGCGCGCCACCACCACCACCAGTATTGGATACAACCGCGCCGCAAATCTCAATCACTTCCCCGGCAGCGAATACGCTGGTGAGCGGCAACATCTCCGTGCAGTTCAGCGCCACGGATAATGTGGCGGTGACGCGGGTGAATCTACTGGTCAATGGTTCGGTGGTGGGGTCGTCCACGTCGGCGCCTTTCACAATTCGGTGGAACACGACCAAGCTGAGCAAGGGAACCTATCCGCTGCAAGGACAGGCCCTCGATGCTGCTGGAAACTCCACACTTTCCAATACAGTGCTTGTAAATCGCTAGGCGTAAATCGGCAGCGACAGGTCGAAATCGAGAGGCCCAAAGCCAGAAAATACACTTGTTGTCGCAGCATCTCTTCAACGCTGTGATCCACCCGTCACTGCTACTCGATGCAACGTCAAATCACCGTACAAACTCAACCACTAATAGCTTCGAATCATGCCCTTCAAACTCGAGGCGTTCTTGTTTCACTCTGTCATATCGAAGGGCTACCTGCTCTCGGTCTTAGCTGCTTCTGGACAGATCAGTTAGGCCATGACAGAAGGCTTTCTCCTTTTTATTTGTGAGAACTCCGGGCTGGAAAGGCTACAAAAAGCGAATTGGCCATGCCCGAAGGCGTGGCCAATTTGTTGTTGATTTCAGGCTTGGAGTGAGGCTTACTGTTTGTTGCGGCGGCGCATCGCGTAGCCCATCCCAATCAAGCCGCTGGCGAGCAGGCCGTAGGTCGAGGGCTCAGGTACGCCCGTTTCGTTCGGCGGGAGGCAACGACCATTGCAATCGCTGGTGATCGAAGTGCCGCTTGCGGTGTTGAAGTAAACCGACACACTCGTCAGCGCAAAGTTGGAAATATTGCCCGGCAGGTTGAACACGAACGTTCCGCTCTGATTGATGAACGGGTTGTGGGGAGCGTTGCCTGTGATCGAACCACCAGAGCTAGTAAACGGCCCCGGGCCGATGATGCCATGTTCCTTGTCTCCTACCTTGTCGGCACCGTAGCCCTGGCAGAGAAGACAAATGATCGAACCGTTCGAGAAGTTGTATTGAACCCAGTTCATTTCGACATTCAGTAAACCAGGGGTGGTGGTACCGTTGCGGGCCACAATGATCTCGTTGCCCTTGCTGTTAGTATTGTCGTAGATGGGCGTCCCAGAGTATCCCTGATACAGGAAGCTCACACCAGTGATTACTTGAGCAACGCTATTTACGCTTTGCTTAAGATTAACCGCAGTCAGCGTCAGCGTCGATCCCGTCAAATCAAAAGTGATCCGAACATCCACGGCATTTCCACCAGCATTGCCAGTGATCTGCTGTTGATAAATAGTCGCGCCAAACATGTTGCCACCAAGCATCAGGGCCATCAGCCCGATCGCCGCAATTTTAAGATTTTTTGTCATTGTTTTTTTTACTCCGAAAGTGTCTTACTCGAAACGGGCCACTACGGCCCAAATAGTTATGAAGACATTGTTAGAGTAACGGTGGGTGCTGAGCCTAGACAAGCCCTGCCGGTACTGGTTTGAATGGACTTTGTACTACAAACCAAGGTCTATATAGTCCTAGGCCTGGGCAACAACATCTTTATTTTCTTTACTTTACGAAACCGTCTAATTCGGTACTGATTCTTGGCACACCCCACTCAGCCACAAACCGTACTGTCCTTCCCGCAATCGCACCAGCCCGCCACAGACTGGCAAAAAACATCACAGTGTACAGCGGCCATATCCCTCCCGATTGCCTCCGCACACGACGAAAACTCGTCTGATCTACTACTAACGCTTACAAGCGGGAAATCGCCACCAAAACAGGAAATGCCCCAGCGCCCTGCTCGAACTGGAACTGCGGCTGAGCTTAGCCAATCGGCTATTTCTGAACCCGAACCAAGAACCAATTGCGCCTCATTCGCCGCACCGATCCAGTTGATACAAGGCACCAGCAAAACTCGCGGTCAGCTCGGTTCACTCCTCCATTCCTGAAGGACTCTTTCATTCGCGAAAACAGGCCGCTTTACCCCAGCGCACGCAGAGCCTATGGCGCACCCCTTCTTTGAAGAAGAATTCTAGGTCCTTTTTAGGCTCAAGTGGCGTGTGTTTCGGCACTTAAGGCTTACCAAGGGTCCATGACCCGGCAAGTCGTACTAAGGCGGATTGGCATGCTTGCTAAGCCGAAACTCGTCTCCGGGCCGCACTTGCATACACCGAAAGAAGATTAAGACGCTAACAGGTCCTCAAAACATGAAAAATCTCTCCCTTTTCTCAGTCCCCTTCCTTTTGACAGTCTCTATGCTTGGCCAATCGCCCGTTCCAGGCCGTTTGCTGGTTGGTTTTAAGCAAAACGTAACCGATGACCAAGCCACTGCGGCTGCCCGAGGCGCAGGTGCCAAGGCCAGCAAACGCCTCGGCAACCTCAATGTACATGTGGTGGAATTGCCAGCCACAGCCAATACCAACGCATTTACAAATGTCTTCAAGAATCGCGCGGACGTCGATTTTGTCGAACCCGACATGTATCTGCCGCCCGTGCAAGTGACACCGAACGACCCGCAGTACTCGGGCCAGTGGCACCTGCCAAAGATCAGCGCACCCAACGCGTGGACCGTCAACAAAGGAAGCGCTTCAATTCGCATTGCGATCCTGGATACGGGCGTTGACCCGACACACAGCGATCTATATTCGCGGCTTATACCTGGCTGGAATATTTACGACAACAACTCCAACACAAGTGATGTCTATGGGCATGGCACGAAAGTGGCAGGCACAGCAAGTGCATCGAGCAATAACGGTCTTGGCGTTACCGGTGTTAGCTGGGAAACACTGATCATGCCGATCCGGGTAACGGACACGGCCGGCTACGCAACCTACTCTACCCTCGCGTCGGGGTTGAACTGGGCCGCCAACAACGGCGCCAGGGTGGCCAACATGAGCTTCGACGTGACGGGCAGCTCGACTGTGGCCGCAGCGGCGCAATACTTCCAAGGCAAGGGTGGGGTCGTAGCAAGTTCTGCTGGCAACTCCGGGACCGCCAGCACACTTGCGCCATCGCCTTACATCATCACTGTCAGTGCCACCGACCAGAACGATGCGATCTATAGCTGGTCAACCACCGGGAATCGCGTCACTCTCTCGGCACCCGGCTGCGTTACGACGACATTCAATGGCAACACGTACGGAGGAGCTTGCGGTACATCGTTCTCTTCGCCGATCGTGGCCGGGGTCGCGGCGCTGCTGCTTTCGACGAATCCGAATCTGGCGCCAAGCCAAGTCGTGGCGATCCTGCAAGCAACGGCAGACGACCTGGGAACGGCTGGCCTGGACACGATTTACGGTTATGGGCGCGTGAACGCAGCTAAGGCTTTGAGTTTGGCGTTCAATCCACCCGGCGGCAGCGCACCACCGCCGCCACCGCCCGTGTTGGACACAACCGCGCCGCAGATCTCAATCACTTCCCCGGCAGCGAATTCGATGGTGAGCGGCAACATCTCCGTGCAGTTCGGCACCACGGATAATGTGGCGGTGACGCGCGTGAATCTACTGGTCAATGGTTCGGTGGTGGGGTCGTCGACCTCAGCACCTTTCACAATTCGGTGGAACACGAA
>JBKJUN010000744.1:0-4461 GCA_046590555.1 Bryobacter sp.
CATCGAGCTCAACCCCGTCCTCTCTGGCGCTCTCGTCAACCTCGGCACCATCTACTTCAACGCCCGCAAATGGCGCGAGTCCGAAAAGTACTACCAGCAAGCCATCCTCGCCGACAACAAATATCCGCTGGCACACTTCAACCTCGCCAATCTCCACGAAGAACTAGGCCGCACCTCTCTCGCTATCACCCACTACAAAAAGGCCCTCGAACTCCAACCCACCTACGCCGACGCTCACTATAATTTGGCCTTATTGTTTCAGACCCGCGGCCGTGCCATGGAAGCCATCCGCCACTGGAAGCACTACCTCGCCCTCGATGCCGCCAGCCAGTGGGCCTCCATCGCCAAACGCGAAATAGCAAAACTAAAAAGCTCTGCCCTCGTCATCACCCGCGCCTCTTCAAACGACATCGAGTCCGCCTAGTACCCACCCGAATCCGTCTGGCCCAAAACAGCGTGTTAAAATTGATTAACTCTTCACAGAAATAGGTTCTATGAACTCTCGTCTATTCTCGCTACTTGTGTGCGCATTCTTGTGCTCTTCAACGGCCTTCGCGCAAATTTCCGGTCGCATTTCCGGAACCGTAACCGATGCATCTGGCTCTTCGATTCCAGGGGCATCCATCGAACTGATTATTCCCGGCGGTCAGACCGCTGTAATCAAAGCCGAATCAAGCGCTGAAGGCAACTTCACCATTGCTGGCGTCCGTCCCGCAGTTTATGACCTTCAAGTCTCATCAAAGGGTTTCCGTACTCAGATCCTCCGTGCCATCAAAGTCGACACCAGCGCCGAACTTTCACTCAAGGCCATCCAGCTGGAAATCTCCGCTACCGCCGAGTCCATCGAAGTCTCCGCCGAGGCAGCCTCAATTCAAACGGCGTCTGTTGAAATTTCCACAACGGTCACAAACGCCCAGCTCCGCCTCTTGCCTTCCTTGAATCGCAATCCCTTGGGGCTGCTGCAAACCCAGGCTGGCGTCACTTCCAACGCGCGATCAAGCACAACCATCAATGGCCTTCGTCCCTCCTTTGCCAACATAACGTTCGATGGCATCAATATCCAGGACAACTTCATCCGCACCAACAACCTGGACTTCCAGCCCAATCAGTTACTTCTCGATCAGGTTGCTGAAGCAACCGTCGTTACATCCAATTCAAACCCCGCACTCGGAAATGGTGCCGCCCAGATCAACTTGACCAGCCCATCCGGCACGAACCAGTTCCACGGCGGCCTCATCTGGCTTAACCGCAACAACATAGCCAGCGCTAATACCTGGTTCAACAACCGCTCCGGTGTGGCCCGTCCCTTCCTCAATCAGAACCAATTCGGCGGCTCTCTCGGTGGTCCTATCAAGAAGGACAAACTCTTTTTCTATGGCAACTTCGAAGGCCTTCGCCTCCGTCAGCAATCACCAGCCACCCGCACCGTCCTGCGCGCTGATGCCCGCCGTGGAATCATGAGCTACCGTGACTCGGGCGGCACAGTCCGCCAAGTGAACGTCCTCACTGCGGCAAACCTGAGTCCCGACACTCGTGCCGCACAGCTCATTGCTGCCGTGCCTGGCGCTGAAGTGATTAACCGCCCCGACCTCGGCGACGGTCTCAACACAGGCGGCTACGGCTTCAACATCCGCAATAACCGCACCCGGGATAACGTCCTCGCCAAAATCGATTACTCCCTCTCCCGTAAACATGCGTTTGCCGGAACTTACACATGGAATCGTGACATTGTCGACCGCCCCGACCTCATGAACAATTACGCGACGGCTCCGAGCGTGCAGAACGATTCCAAGACAAAACTCCTTTCACTCACCCACCGCTGGAGCCCCAGCGCCAATTTCACCAATGAACTTCGGGGAGGCTTCAACCTTGCCCCCGCTCCCTTTAACACCACTGAAGAATTCGGCGCCGCCATCATCGCGCCAACTCTCGTAAGTAATCCTGTCAACATTTTCCGGCGCCAGGGCCGCGACACAAACACCTACAATCTAGCCAATAACTCCACTTATGTGACGGGCAAGCACACCTTCCAGTTCGGCTACCAGAGCCAGTGGATCCGCGTCGCCACTTACAACGACGCGTCAATCACGCCTATCTACAACCTTGGTATCAGCACGGCCAACCCCATCAATATCCAGGGCTCGCTCCCAGGCATCAACGCCGGCGACCTGGGTATTGCCAACAACCTTCTGGCCCTCCAGGCCGGATTCATCACACAGTTCAATCAAACTTTCAACGTCAAGGACAAGACGAGCGGCTTCCTTTCGAATCAGGCTAACGCCCGCAAACTGGCTACGGACAATTTTGCCGGTTATTTCCAGGACAAGTGGAAAGCCAACCGCCGCCTCACAGTGACCGCTGGCGTGCGCTGGGATTTCTTCCCCCCGGTCAGCGAACAGAACGGCCTTGCGCTCCTCCCTGTTCTCGGTGGCCAAAGCGCGATCCAGGCGATGCTCAACCCGGCAGGGAGCCTCGACTTCGCTCAAGGCTCCCTCTACAAGAAGGACTTCAACAACTTTGCCCCCAACATCGGCATTGCTTATGATATTTTCGGCGACGGCAAGACTAGTTTCCGCGCTGGCTATAGCATCAACTTCGCCAATGACGAATTTCTGACCACTATCAATAACAGCATTGGCACCAATGCCGGTCTGGCCCAGGACGTTACTGTTCCCAATCAGGTTGCCCGAGCCTCTGCGCTTCCTGCTGTACCCGTGCCCGCATTCAAGGTCCCTCGCACCTATGCCGATAACTATGCCGTCAACAGCCAGGCCGCCTTCGGCATTCCTGACCCCAGCCTGGTTGTTCCTTATGTCCAGCAGTGGTCTGCTGGCATCCAGCGGGAAGTAGCCCGCGGCATCATCGAAGTTCGCTACATCGGCAACCGCGCTACAAAGCAGTTTAGGGGCTTCGACTACAATCAGGTCCTGATCGACGTTCCGGGCTATCGCGAGGATTTCAGCCGCGCCCGCGCTAATGGCGAACTTTCGCGGTCGGCCACGGGTACTTTCAACCCTGCCTTTAACGCAGCCATCCCTGGCAGCCAGCAGCTTCCCTTTTTCAGCCAAATGCCAGGCAACAATCTCGGCAATGCAACTATTCGTGGCATCATCGAACGCGGAGAACTTGGCGATCTCGGCAGCACCTACCAGATCAACCGTTTGAACGCCCCCTTTAACTTCTTCCGCAACACAAACGGCCTTGGAGCCAACATGATCACGAATTATTCCAATTCGAACTATCATGCCCTCCAGATCGATTACACCCGCCGTTACGCCCGCGGCTTCTACTTTCAGGCGAACTACAACTGGTCGAAAAACCTCAGCGACTCTACAGGTGAAGGCCAAACCCGCTTTGAGCCCTTCCTCGATATCAATAACGCTGCTATCGAATACACCCGTACCGCCTTTGATCTCCGCCAGCAGTTCAAACTCAACAGCGCCTGGGATCTTCCCTTCGGCAAGGGTCGCTTCGTCGACGCCGGGAATGCATTCAACAAGATCATTGGCGGCTGGACGGTCAGCAGCAATGTCACGTTCAACTCCGGAACGCCCTTCAGCATTTTGAGCGGCCGCGGCACCCTCAACCGTACTGGCCGGTCCGGCTCAAACACCGCCAATACAAACCTCACATACGAACAACTCAACAGCCTGATGGGCGTGCGCGTCACCGGTGACGGCCCCTTCTTCTTCGTCCCAGGCGTCATCTCCGGTGATACCCGCGGAACGGCCGTTGAAGGCCGCACGGCAGCGCCCGGTCAAGTATTCACCAACCCAGGCGTAGGCCAGCTCGGAAGCCTCGCTCGCCGCACCTTCAACGGTCCGATCTTCAGGAACATTGACCTCGCCCTGCAAAAGCGAACCAATATCACGGAGCGCCAGTATGTAGATTTCCGTGCAGAGATGTTCAACGCAACTAACACGGTAAGTTTCAGCACCGGGCCAACCAACAGCAACGACTGGAACATCAACACCACGAACTTCGGCCGCATCACCACAACCCAATCCGGTCGCCGCATCGTACAGTTCAGTCTTTACTATCGTTTCTAAACAAAACTCTAGTTCAACCCAACAAAAGGCCCCGGCGCATTGCCGGGGCCTTTCTATTTTGCAGAATCCTTAGGCCCCAGGCCCAGTGCACTCATCGCTTCCTGCCTCGGCCTAGAGCTAATGAAATCGACCCTTCTCCAGTCCCTTGACGCAAACCACAGTCCGCTACCCTCCCAAACAAAATCTTCAATCTTGTTCTCGTCTTCTTGGCAAACAAGAATAGACGGCCGCTCAGCGGATCCTTTCCCATCGTGTCTCGACGCCATCCTTGCATCGCCTCGTTATATTGGCCATCCGGTTGATCGGGATAGGGGGGAACCTCACGGCTCCGCCCCTCCCACACCACCGGACATGCGGGTCCGCATCCGGCGGTTCGAGTCGGTTACGCTAGCACCCATCGATCAACGTCGGA
>JBKJUN010000754.1:0-3307 GCA_046590555.1 Bryobacter sp.
CGGACGGCGTTTGAAGAATTCATATTTGGGCATCCGGAACTTACGGAAGATCTTGATCACTGCTTGCAGCATGGCCGTAGGCACAGTCAGCCACTCCAGCAGAATGGCAACCGAGAACGTTGAGATCAAATAAAGCGAGACCACCAGTACGGTAGCCGTAAGCAAAGCAGCCCCCGTGAAGTTCAAGTAGAAAACCAGCATGTCGGCAAGGATCATGCCAAAGACACCACCAGCTGGAATGGAACCCGAGAACGCGCGCGCACCCGGAGCAAGCGAGAAGCTGGTGCAGGCCCCAAAGACAAATAACAACGCACCCGCTACCTTAATCCCGGCAGCCTCAATTGGCTTCGATTGCATCCACTTCCAGGCCAGTAAAAGAATCAATGCCGGGATGACAAAACTCGAGAGCCCAAAGAGCTGAAAGCAAACGTCACTCAAGTGGGAGCCAAAGCGCCCCATCAGGTTGGAGGGTCGTACGACGCTCGTAGCGGTATTCCAACTCGGATCGATCGCCGAGTAGGAAATCAGGCTAAGCATACTAGCCAAGCCTATGAATAAAAACACGAATGCTAGCACCTCGTTAAGGCGCTTGTGTGTGGTTGGACCTAAAAGCTTCATCCGCGTGAACGGACAAATGCCAGAGCGATCACTATTATGCCAAAAATGATTCGATATGCAATGAAGGGGGTCAACCCGTGCTTCCGGATCACCTTGAGAAAGAAGGCAATTACGCCCAAGCCGACGATTGCGCTACCAGCGATTCCGACGATGAAAGGAATGAGTATCCCTTCGGTCAGGCCGTGCTTTGAGAGGTCGTAGACCGACTTCAGGCCTGAGGCGGCGATGATCGGCGTAGACAGCAGAAACGAGAATCGGGCGGCAGCCGAGTGTGTGAGGCCGCGAAAGAGGCCGGTCGAAATCGTGATGCCGCTTCGAGACGTACCGGGGATCAGAGCGAGCGCTTGCGACAGGCCGATCATCGAAGTATCTACAAGGGTGAGCTCGCCAATGTGCTTGAGGCGGCTCGTGTAGCGCTCCGCCACCCACAGCAGAATCCCGATCAGAATCAACATCGTACCCATCACAAAGGGGTTGCGAAGTGTCGTTTCGATCTGGTCTTTGAACTTAAGCCCGATCAATCCAGCCGGCACTGATGCCAGCACAAGATACCAAAGCAGCTTCGGATTCTGCCTCAGCTCTTCATCATCACCGTATTTGAGGCCAACTCCTTGAGCAATAATCTGTAACCAGTCTTTAAAGAAGTAGATCAGCACTGCCGCGAGTGTGCCGATATGTAAAGCAATGTCGTAATCAAGGCCCTGATCAGGCCATCCCAGCAGCCAGGGGACCAGAAACAGGTGGGCAGAGCTACTTATTGGTAAAAACTCAGTGAATCCTTGGACAATCGCAAGGACGATTGCCTGGTAGATGGGCATAATGAGTATTGTAAGGCCCTGTCTGCTGTTTTCAGATAAATCCCCCACACACAACCGAATGCCAAGTACAAAAATCGTAGCCACTCTGGGTCCTGCCACCGACTCGCCTGAAATGATCCGCAAGCTTCTTGAGGCTGGAGTCGATATCTTTCGACTCAATGCAAGCCATGGCCAGAAAGAAGACCATGTCCGCAGGATTCGTATTGTTCGCGAGACGGCAAGAGAAATGGGGATTTACGCGGGCGTGCTTCTAGATCTCCAGGGGCCAAAGATCCGCCTGGGTGACTTCGAAAATGGCGGCTGCGTGCTGGTAAAGGGCAGCACTTTTTCCATTACAACTGAGCAAGTGATCGGCAACGATCAAATTGCATCCACCACTTACGCTGAGCTCGCCCGAGACGTAAAACCCGGCAACAGTATCTTGATTGCGGACGGCAGTGTAAAACTTCGAGTGATCTCATCAGACGGCACCACTGCGCGTTGTGAGGTTGTCATTGGCGGGCCGATCAGCAATCGTAAGGGAATCAATCTGCCTGGTGTCGCCATCAGCACTCCTTCACTCTCAAAGAAGGACAAAGCCGATTTGCAATTTGGCCTGGACGAGAAAGTTGACTTCATCGCCCTCAGCTTCGTTCGCCAGCCGAACGACATTTTGCGCCTCAAGCTCTACCTGGAAGAGCGCGAGAGCAAGGCGCAGGTGATTGCCAAGATCGAAAAGCCTGAGGCAGTGGAGAACCTCAATGCAATCCTTGCCGAGAGCGATGGGGTGATGGTGGCCCGCGGTGATCTGGGCGTTGAGATGGCGATGGAGAAGGTACCTGCAATTCAGAAGACCATCATCCAGCGCGCCCGCAGCATGGGCAAATTCGTAATCACGGCAACGCAGATGCTCGAAAGTATGATTGAGAATGCCACGCCCACCCGCGCCGAAGTGAGTGACATTGCCAACGCCATCTACGACGGCACCGATGCCGTTATGATGTCGGCTGAAACCTCCACCGGCAAGTACCCGGTGGAAGCAGCCAGCGTTATGGACCGGATTGCTGTCGAGACCGAAGCAAACCTCCGTTACCGCGGATACCAGGAACTCCCGGCCTTGGCCAATCCTACCCATGCCGAAATCATTGCCGATGCCGCATACAGGGCCGGCCGCTATCTGGGTGTGGCCGCTATTGCGGTCTTCACGGCCTCAGGCTCGACAGCGCGGCTGATCAGCCGCTTCCGGCCGCCCGTGCCTATCTATGCATTCACGCCTTTTGAGGAGTGCGCCCAGCAGCTTTCGATCATCTATGGAGTAACCGCAATCGTGGTGCCCAATGCTGGCTCCACCGACGAGATGCTGATTCAGATGGATCAGGAATTGCAGCGTCGAGGCTATATCAAACCGCACGATCAGGTGGTCTTCGTCAGCGGGCAACCGATCGGCGAACCCGGCAGCACAAATATGCTCAAGCTCCATCGCGCCGTAGAATTGCCCACGGCCTAAGGCCGGATCTGCTTCAGCAAGCTTCGCCGAATTTGTTGTGAATCCATCCTCGCCCAAACGCAAGGGTGGGCGAAAAGCAGGCACACGGATGCTGACGGCTTGAAAGCAATTCTGTATGCAGGCCAAGCGAAATCTACGATTTTAGGACAGGCTCTGGGCTGGCGCTCAAATCCAAAGATTTCCCACATCGCGAGCGCAAGCGCATAGGCACCAACCCCACCCTCCTCCAACTCCGAGCCAATTACCCAATCCAACATTAAGCCCAAAGCGGTTGATCGGGATAGGGGGGAACCTCACGGCTCCGCCCCTCCCACACCACCGGACATGCGGGTCCGCATCCGGCGGTTCGAGTCGGTTACGCTAGCACCCATCGATCAACGTCGGA
>JBKJUN010000804.1:0-8154 GCA_046590555.1 Bryobacter sp.
GTGCCGGGGCAGGGCGATGAGATCCAGGCGATCAAGGCCGGGATCATGGAGATCGCAGACCTGTTTGTGATCAACAAGAGCGATATGGCTGGCGCAGAGAAGTTGTATCGCGAGATTGAGGCCGAGGTGCATGGGGAGAAGCCGATTCTGAAGACTGTTGCGACAACGGGTGAGGGGATGGCTGAGGTGTGGGCGGGGATGCAGACGTTGCCGCGCCGCGTTCCGGTGGTTGAGGCTGCGCGGTTCGCTATTGATCATTTGGGAATTGCAGTTGGGAGCATTGATGAGGCGTTGCGTTTCTATCAGGGGGCATTGGGGATGGGGGAGGCGCAGCGGGAGACGGTGATTGGTGAAAAGGTGCATGTGGCGATGCTGCAGGCCGGGGAGAGCCGCCTGGAGTTGCTTGAGCCAGTGGATGCAACGAGTACGATTGCGAAGTATTTGGAGAAGCGCGGGCCGGGGATTCATCATGTGGCGATGCGCGTGCCGGACCTTGCTGCGGCTGTTGCGAGGATGGAGCGGGAGGGGGCGCGGGTGCTGAATGAGCCGAAGATCGGCGCGGGTGGACATAAATATGTGTTCGTTCATCCAGCATCTACAGGCGGAGTGCTGATAGAACTAATTGAGGAGCATTCTTAAGTTTTGAAGATCGATACCGGGATTATTGGCGGCAGCGGGCTCTACTCGATGCCTGGTTTTGAAGTTACCGAAGAGATTGTGATTGATACGCCGTATGGCAAGCCGTCGGACCCTTACGTTGTAGGGACGATTGCGGGCAAGCCAGTGGCGTTTCTTGCCCGTCATGGACGTGGGCACAGGATCACGCCGACTGAGTTGAATTTTCGGGCGAATATCTGGGGCTTCAAGAAGCTGGGGGTGGAGCGGATTATCAGTCTTTCTGCTGTGGGCAGTTTAAAGGAAGAGCATGAGCCAGAGCATTTTGTGATGCCGGATCAGTTTTTTGATCGCACGGCCGGGCGGGTGTCTACGTTCTTCGGGGAAGGGCTGGTGGCGCATGTGAGCTTTGCCGAGCCGACGTGTCATCAGTTGATGGATGTGCTGGAGACGGCTTGTGCCGGCGCTGGTGTTGTTGGTAAGAAGGGCGGCACTTATCTTTGTATGGAAGGGCCTGCGTTTTCGACGAAGGCTGAATCCAATGTGTATCGCAGCTGGGGTATGGACATCATCGGTATGACGAACCTGCAGGAAGCCAAGCTCGCGCGCGAAGCCGAGATTTGTTATGCGACTGTGGCGATGGTTACCGATTACGACTGCTGGCATCCGCAGCATGACGCGGTGACGGTGGATCAGATTATCGCGACGCTGGTGAAGAATGCAGAGAATGCATCGAAAGTGATTCGTCTGGCGATTGAGGCGATGCCCGCGCCGGGAGATTGCAGCTGCAAGAATTCGCTCAAGAACGCGATTATTTCGGATAAGACGAAGGTGCCTGCCGAGACGCTGGAGAAGTTGGAGATCATCGTTGGAAAATACTTCCGCTAGCCAACTGGCCAGCCTGTTGCTGGCGGGCGAGCCGGAGCCTGAGGGACTGGTCGCAAAGATGATCGAAGAGGCACTAGCAACTAACGAGGGGTCGGTTGCGCTGTTTCGTGATCTGGTGGAACCGCTGGCCGATGCGTTCGAGTTTCGACTGGTGAATGTTTACACGCATATCTTTGCCCGGGTAATCGAGGCGGCGCTTCCGGATATGGATGCGGCGACATTGATCGAACGGTTTATGCGGATCCGCAAACCTCGGAAGTTTGTTGGTAACCCCGAGCGTGTCGAGAACGTTTTCGTACTCTCGCGGATTACGATTGGCGCGGATATCGCGATTACGAGCCGGGTGTTGCGGGCGGTGTTTGTGCACTTTCCGAATGCCAAGATTCACTTTGTCGGGCCCCGCAAGAATTACGAGATGTTTGAGCCGGAGATTGGGCTTGAGCTGGTAGAGGTGCCTTACAAGCGGACTGGCACTTTGCGTGAGCGGCTGGGTGTGTATCCGGCGCTAAAGGAAGCGCTTAGCGTGAAGGGCGCTCTGATTGTGGACCCCGATAGCCGATTGAGCCAGCTTGGGCTTTTGCCTCTTGGGGAGGAAGACAATTACTACTTCTTTGAGACGCGGAGCTGGTGGAGTGATGAGGACATGCCGCTCGGTGAGATGACAGAGCGATGGGTGGAGCAGACTTTTGAGGTGCCATTGCATGTGCCGATTATTTCTGTGGAAGACCGGCTGGAGGGGTTTGACGTGACGCTGAGCCTTGGCGTGGGTGAGAATCCGGAGAAGGCGATGGCCTGGCCGTTTGAGCCGAAGCTGTTGCAGTTGCTGGTGGACCGCGGGTTGCGCGTGCTGGTGGATACGGGCGCTGGTGGTGAGGAAGCCGAGCGCGTGAGGCGAGCGATTGCTGAAGTGCGGCCTAGTGAAAGCGGCAGCGTTACGCCTTATTACGGGAGCTTCAAGGAGTTTGCCAGCGAGATCAATGCGAGCGAGTTGTTTATCGGGTATGACTCGGCTGGTGGACATGCGGCTTGTGCGCTGGGTGTACCTGGGCTGTTGCTGTTTCGCGGGTTTCCGAATGAGCGGTTCATGATTCGTTGGATCCCGTGGGGGGATGGCGAACTGGAGGTTCTGGATGCGGAGGCGTTGTCAACCGAAGAAGCGCTGGACCGTGTGCAGGAGGCCGTGGAGGCGGTCTTTACGGCGGAGGGGTTGATCGACGATGACGATGATGATTTTGACGAAGACGACCTCGATGACGAGGACGATGAAGATGACGAGCTACCGCCTGCGCGTTGATATAAGATGAAGCTGGAGGCTTCTTATGATGAATGCGAAGCTGGTATTGATGCTGGGTGTTGCTGTGGTGGGGATCGCGCAGACACAGTCACCACGTAAGTTGAACCCGACGATGGATGGTAAGGGGTTGTTTGTTTCTTACTGTGCATCTTGTCACGGGATGGACTTGAAGGGGAAAGGGCCTGTGGTTGAGGCTCTCAAGACGCCGGTGCCGGATCTGACTACGATTGCCAAGCGACGTGGGGGTAAGTTTCCTGTGGCGGATTTGGAGAGCCAGATTCTTGGTGACGCAGCGATGAAAGCCGTTCACGGGACGCGGGAAATGCCTGTCTGGGGGCCTGTGTTTCGGAGGGTTGAGAAGGATCAGGACCTTGGCTTGGTTAGGGTTCGGGCATTGGTGGATTATCTGAAGTCGATGCAGGCGAAGTAATGCTGAGCCGCCGAAGTGCTGTCTTGAGTGCGGGTTTGCTGCTGGGGCGACGGGGGAGTTTTGGTAAAGCTTCGCAGCCCCGAACTATGGTGGATTTTGCAGTGCCCAAGGGGGCTTGTGATTGCCATACGCATGTGTTTGGGGATATGAAGAATTTCCCGATGTGGGCGGAGCGTAGTTATACGCCGCCAAGTGCTGTGCCCCGGGAGATGGGCGCTTTGCATCGTACGTTGCGGGTGGATCGGGTTGTGATTGTTACTCCCAGTGTTTATGGGACGGATAACGCTGCGACACTTTATGGATTGAAGGCTCGGGGCGGGACCTCGCGCGGTGTTGCCGTGATTGATGAACGCACCACCGATGCGGAGTTGAAGAGCATGGCGGCGCTGGGGGTTTGCGGAATTCGGGTGAATGCGGCTCGCGGGTTGAGACCATTGGTTGAGAAAGCGCTGGATCGCGTGTCGGGATTGGGGTGGCATGTACAGGTGTTCTCAGGTTTGGCCGAGGTGGCTAGTGTTGAGGATCTGGTGATGCGTGCGCCGGTGCCTGTGGTTATCGATCATGTTGCCGGGGCAAAGCCAGATCTGGGTGTGGGGCAGGAGGGCTTTGCTGCTTTGTTGCGAATGATCAGGGCAGGGAAGGCTTATGTGAAGGTTACTAATCGCTTTATGCCCAGCGGGAAGCTGGAGGCTAGTGGGGTGATGGTTCGTGAGTTGATTGCAGCCAATGCCGAGCGCGTGTTGTGGGGGACGGATTGGCCGCATCCGGATAATCGTAGTTATCCGGGGCGGAAGCCTACCGATGTGTCTCCGTTTGAAGATGTCGATGATGGGGTGTGGTTGAACCAGTTTGCCAAGTGGGGCGGAGATGCGCGGATGCTGGTCGAGAATCCGGCTCGTCTGTACAAGTTTTGAGTTAAGATCCTTGGCATGGATCGACGCACATTTTTGATGAGTGGGACGGTCGCGATGGCGGCTCAGGTGGCGCCTAGCGAACGGGTGACGATGGGTTTGATTGGGGCGGGGAATCAAGGGTTGAATGACCTGAAAGGATTCCTGCGCGATGAGCGGGTGCAGGTTGTGGCAGTGTGCGATGTGAACAAGGAGTCGCCTGGGTATTGGGATGGGGGCGTTGCGGGGCGTGAGCCGGCACGACAGTTTATCGAATGGAATTATGCGCGCGAGAAAAAGAGCGGGACGTGGAAGGGTTGCGCGGCTTATGAGGATTTTCGACAGGTGCTGGCGCGCAAGGATATCGATACGGTGCTGATTGCGGTGCCGGATCATTGGCACTCGATTCCGGTGATTCAGGCGGCAAGGGCGGGGAAGGATATTTATGGGGAGAAGCCGCTTGCGCTGACGATCGGTGAGGGACGGGCGATGTCGGATGCGGTTCGTGAGACGAAGCGGGTGTTTCAGTGTGGGAGCCAGCAGAAGTCTGACGTGCGGTTTCGCAAGGCTTGCGAGATTGTGCGCAATGGGCGGATTGGGAAGTTGCATACGGTGTTGTGCGGGTTGCCGGGTGGAACGCCGGACTTTGGCAAGACGCAGGATAGACAAGATGAAGAGCCCGTGCCAGAGGGCTTTAACTATGACATGTGGCTTGGGCCGGCACCGGATGCGCCGTATGCGCCGGGGCGGTGTCATGTGAATTTTCGCTGGATTCTCGATTACTCTGGTGGGCAGATTACCGACTGGGGTGGGCATCATCCGGATATCGCTCATTGGGGGATGGGGATGGAGTTGAGCGGGCCGGTGGCGATCCAGAATGGGCAGGCGACTTGGGCCAAAGAGAAGCTTTGGAATACTGCGACTGATTTTCATTTTGAAGCTGTTTATGCCAACGGGGTGAAAATGATTTATTCGAGCCGTGTTCGTGGTGGAGTTACTTTTCAAGGGACTGAAGGGTGGGTGTGGGTGAACCGGGGTGCGATTGAGGCTAGCCCAATGTCGTTGCTTGATTTCGAGGCTGGGGAGAAAGATGTGCGCTTGTACCGGAGCGCGAATCATATGCGGAACTTCATTGATTGTGTGAAGTCGCGACAGGAGACGGTGGCTCCGATTGAGCAGGCGCATCGGTCGATTACGGTGGCGCATTTGGGGAATATCAGTTTGCGGCTGGGAAGGGATTTGAAGTGGGACCCGGTGAAAGAGCGGTGTATTGGGGATGATGCGGCGAATCAGATGTTGACGCGGCCGATGCGGAAGCCCTGGAGCCTGTAATGAACCGGAAAGCGATTGTTGTTGCGCTGATGGGGCTGGTGCTGTTGGGATTGGTTGTGGTGATTTGGATGGTGGTTCCTTCGGGACCCCGGCGACCGGATTTCAGGATGGCGGGGGATTCGCTGCGGGTGGGGGACAAGTTTGCGACGCTTGTGGTGGTGTTGCGGCCGGCTTCATTTTTTGAAGAAAACAACAGGTCCTTCTATGGCGTGGATCTGGTACTGCACGATGTGACGGATGTTTCGCGCGTGGAGATCGTGAAGCTGACTGAGCGCGGCGACGAGACTGAGCTGCGCAATGAAGCGAAGCTGCTGGGAACGGATGGGCGGCGAGTGTGGATTTATGCCCATACGCTGGTGGGTCTTGATTTGTCGACGAGGCAGAAGATTGGTTTTGAGGAGTTGTCAAAGGCCAATCCGAGCCTGGCTCCGTTTTGGGTTCAGGAATCGAAGTTTTATAGCGTGGGTGGGGTAGCGCCGAAATTGCGGCTGAAGGTTGGGGATGCGCGGCAGTTTGAGTTGGACCCGGGAACGCTGGTGGGGACGGCTTATGAAGATGAGAAATGGGCGAAGGCAAAAAGCTATGCCGATTCGCAGAAGCAGTGGGCAGAGTACAACGAGAAGATGTCGATGTTTGGGGTGGGGCCGGACGTTTACTTCTGGAAGGGCGAGAAGGTTGGAGATGGGGAGTGGTTTGGCTTGATGACTGGTGAGGAAGCCGGGAAGGTGAAGGAGTCTGGAGTGCCCACCGGGAGGGCTAGCAGAAGTAGTGGCAAGACGAGTGGACTGTGGAAGGTGAAGGATCGTGAAGCGGAGCGAGTTGGGGGTGTGGAGTATTTGGATGCGGGATTTTTGCGCGAGGAGAAGGCGGCAAAGCCGGTGCGACTTGAGGGGCCAGCGGGTTATCTGGTGATGCATCAGTCCCGGCTGGGGGCAGATGGGACGCTGGTATTGACGCGCGTGGATCTGGCCGGTAAGAAGGTTTGGGAAGTGAATACGGGGATTGGGAAGCTGGATCAGGTGTTGCATGGTGCTAAGTATCTGGGGCTGGTAGGTGAGACACCGCAATGGATCTTGGCTGTAGATTTGCGGGATGGAACGCTAACACAGGCAGAAATTTATTGAGTCGCACTGGATGCTACAATCTGATAACTTTGTTTTACTGCTTTAAGAAAAGGAATCCATTTCGCTATGAGTAAACGACTCTCCCTCCTTCTGCTGGCTTCGCTTTCTACTGTCTGGTCGCAGACGACTTCCACAACGATTCTCGGTACGATCCAAGACTCTTCTGGATCGGTGATTTCTGGGGCCAAGATCATCCTGGCAAATACCCGCACCGGTGTGAAGGCTGAGACGACTTCTACGTCGTCAGGCGACTATACTTTCCCCCTGATCAACATTGGTGAATACACGGTGACTGCGGAGATGAGTGGCTTTAAGGCTGCTTCGCGGACTGGTGTGCTGGTGCAGATTAACGAAAAAGTTCGTGTGGATTTCAGGATGGAGATTGGTCAGGTTAGCGAACGAATCCAAGTTACTGCGGACATCGCTCAATTGAAGACTGACGAATCCTCTCTTGGCAATGTAGTGGAACAAAGACGGCTAGTGGAGCTGCCTGTGAATGGGCGCAATGTGGGCAACCTTGCGGTGTTGCAGCCTGGTGTTATGTTTGGCTCCCGCGGAGGACTCGATGGACAGAGCGGCGGAGGTGGTGGTATTCCGATCCCTGGGCAGACGATTGCTATCGTGGCCAACGGTCAGCGGGAAACCAATCAACATGCAACGCTTGATGGCGTTGTTGCGACTGAAGCTCGTGTGAACACTGTGCCTTTCTCGCCATCTCCTGAGGCGATGGAAGAAGTGAAGGTGCTTACGGGGTCCTACTCGGCAGAGTATGGATTTAACTCTGGTGCGCAGTTGGTGATGGTGATGCGCTCTGGCACCAATGAATTGCATGGAGCGGCGTATGACTTCTTGCGCAATGAAAAGCTTGATGCCGAAGCTTATTTTCAGAACTATTTCACGCCTGCAGGGGCGGCGCGACTGCCGAAGCCGGCATTGCGTCAGAACCAGTTTGGCGGAGTGATCAGTGGCCCTGTCATAATCCCAAAAATCTACAACGGCAAAAACAAGACCTTCTTCATGTTCAACTACGAAGGTCGCAGGACGAGTAATCCTGGGATTTCCGATACGGCGCTTGTCCCGTCGACAAGGATGCGTACGGGCGACTTTGGCGAACTGCTGGCAATTCGAAATGCAGCGGGAGCGGCTGCGCCCATCACTATTGTGGATCCATTGACCGGTACGCCCTTCCCCAACAATGTCATTCCTGCCGCGCGGATCTCGGCTGCGGCGCGCACGATCAGTAATTTCTGGGAACAGCCGCAGTCTGTGCTTGCCAATCCGTTGGTTGGTTTCAACTATCGTGGTGTTGGATCGAACCGCATCACCGATAACCAATACTTCACCAAGATCGATCACAATATTTCTGACAAGGACAAGGTGATGTTCCGCTATGCGACGAATTCTCCGGAATTTCTGCAGACCCCCGCTGCATCGCCACAGTTTACGTATCAGGTTGTCGGTCGCAATAACAATATTGCTACACAGCACATTCATATCTTCTCGCCGAGTGTGATCAACGAATTTCGTTATGGCTATTCGACTTCTCGCGACGATAGTTTTAACCCGCGCGCTAATTCCGAT
>JBKJUN010000867.1:0-23904 GCA_046590555.1 Bryobacter sp.
ACTGAGCGAAGAATTCGAAAACTTGCTCATCATAGGGAGACTTGAGCATGTCCTGGTAGGTGCGTGTGGCACCGGCTTTGCCAGCCGATTCCTGGATGTTTGGCGACGAGGGCGTTGCGGGTAGTTCAGGCATCTTGCCTCGGTTGGCAGGTACGAGCCGGACAAGCAGCGAGCGCGAGTCTGGCATCCATTCGACAGCGTCGCCGACGGCGGCATTGAGGGTGGCTTTTTCGACTCGCTTAAGACGACCGGTGGCAGTCTCGCCAATCCACAATTCGATGTTGGTGGCAGTGTGATTCATCACCGAGAAGTAGCGGCCATCGGGCGACCAGTTGAGTCCGGTCAGCGCTACCTTGGCGGGGAGTTCAAGCTTGGTGATTTGTCCACCGTCGAGCTTCTGAAGGAATGGGCCATAGGCATAAGTTGTGAGGTGAGGCCCGGAATTGGCCGGATCGATGCGCAGGCCAGCGATGCGAAGCATCGGCTTGGAAAGTTCGGCAATGGTAGGGTTGCGGACATTCTGCAAAAACAGGACATGAGTCTTGGTTGGGTTGACGCTCGGCGTTGGGGTGTCTGGCGCGTTGAGGACATCGAGGATCGCCTTGGAGGGCTTCTGATAGCCGGATTGGGCGAAACTGGTACAAGCAATGAACAGCAAGCTGCAGAATATGCGACACATAGCAGAAAAGGTAACACGCATAGAACTCTCAAGGCGAGCCTTTACCGGCTTTGGTTACGCCTGGAGCGGAAATGCGCAGCCGCGCGATGTCTGGCTCGATCAGGATGGCGGGTGGGAAGACGTGGCGGCACTGGCCATCCTGTTGCGCAGCCCGGATGTGCAAGTGAAGGGTGTTTCCACTACGCCGGGCATTGCCGATACTAAGACGGCTGAGTTTCGGGTGAGGATGCTGCTGGATGCATTGCATGAGAAAGAAACAAAACTGGTAGTCGATTTACCAGCCAAGGCGGAGATTCTGGCTACGGGGCCGCTAACGCGGGTCGCGCGGTTGATTCGGGCTGGGAAGGTGCCAACGTCTGTAACGTGGATGGGTGGGGCGGTACGAGTTGCGGGGAACGCAAAGGGTGGGGCCGAGTGGAATGCCAGTGCTGACGCTGCCGCCTTGCGGACAGTTTTGGCGTCGCAGATTCCTTTGACGATTTGCCCGCTCGATTTAACGAACCAGTTTCCTGCGCGAGCGGATCTGGTGTCTGAGGGACAGAGTGCGATTCTCGCCGAATTTAGGAAGGCCTATGGCGAGAAGGACCGGTTCTGGTGGGACGAATTGGCGGCCGCCTATATCGCCGTTCCTGGGCTATTTCGTAAGGAACGGATGAAGCTGAACTGCGATGGCAATGGGCGCTTGTTGGAAACAGCAGCGGGACGCGCAGTAGATGTTTTAACCAACTGCAATGAGCAGGGCTTTCGCGCCTTGCTCAAGCAGTCGCTACGATTTTAGTGGAGATTGGCGAGGGTGTTGCGAAGGTCACCAGCCAGGTCTTTTAATTGGCTGGAGGTACCGGCAGTTTCTTCGGCAGCAGCGGCGAAATTCTGGGTTTCGGCCGAGATCTGGTGCATCGAGTCTGAAATCTGCTCGATTCCGTCGGCCTGAGATCGACCGGAAGCATGGATCTGATCGAGGAGTTCTTTCATCTGCTGGGTAGCAGAATTGAGCTCTGAGAAGCCCTGGGCAATGCTCTCAATGTCCCGGGCACTGGACTCAACCTTGCCTACCGAGCTGGATATGAGGCTGTCAATTTCTGTGCTTGCTTCGGTGGTGCGTACTGCAAGGTCGCGAACCTGATCGGCTATAACACCAAACCCACCACCCGAATTGCCGCTACGGCTGGCTTCAATACTGGCATTGACAGCGAGAATATTGGTCTGGCGAGCGATATCCATCATCAGATTGACGATGCCTGAAATTCTGCGGCTAGTCACCGTGACGGCCTGCATCTCAGTATTTACCCGATTCAGGCGTTGATGCACCTGGGCAATATCATCTACGGTTTGAGCCATGCGTTGCTGGTTGGAAGAGGCTGATTCCAGATTGCTCGAAACTTGCTTGCGCATTTGTTGGCTGGTGCTGGCGATCTGATCCACCATGTTCGCTTGTGTGGAGGCCGAACGGGCAAAATGCTCGACAAAACTCGCAATCTCAGCGGAACCCATCGCCACCTGTTCTGCAGTTAAACTCACCTGTTCTTCCAGTACCCCACGCATGCGAATGGTGGCACCTAACTGTTGGGCAATGACGCAGCAAATCGCAGTCTCAACGACAACAAAGAAGGCATGAAGAACAAGATCCGCAAAAGCAGCATCGTAATTAAAAACCATTCGAGGTACCAGCCACCAGCCGAGGACATGGTGGGCCGCGATGGTGCCTGCCGCAGCCAGAAGAACCCAGACATTGGCTAAATAGCAAAGAACGGCGATGAAGCTGAAAATATGAAAGTGATATTCGATGCGGCCTTCGCCAAGAAAGATTAGAAGCATCGACATACCCATCGTCGCCGACGAGATTGAAATTGATGTAGAAAGCCCCGCCGGGTTGGCATAGGTCAGCAACGCTGGAACGGCGCAGAGAATCATCGAACCGAGCAAAGCGATCACCACATTAGCCGACGTAAGAGCAGAAAAAAGCAGCAAAGCAGGAATGTGAGCGGCAATTATCAGCAGCACAAATCGATTTGCTTTGATCCGATGTTGGATTTCAAATGAGTTCATAGACGGGGTAATAGATCTTTCAGCCGGTAGGCAAGAGTTTCAGCTCGAAGAGCTCTGGAGGTGGCGCAGCCAGTAGTCGGTAGCGAGGCTTGTAGCGTACGGTGTTCGACGTTGAACAGGATTCGGGCCTCCCAGTAGGGGGCAGGCTCGTAGCCGCCGGAATAGGTGATGCGACCCCCGGAATCGCGCACCAGTAGCCAGGGGGCAGCTTCTACGCCAGAAGCAGCAGGAGAGTCTTCAAATCGGACTTCGTAACCGCGAGCTTCGAGAACTGCATGCACCGGCTTGCGCTTGCCGATGTATACGATCACTTCGATAGCCGATGGCTTGGGCGAGCGGTCGGAAAGGTAGCCGAGCAGGCGCTCTGAGCAGCGGCAATCGTCCGAGGCAAAATGATAGATGCTTTGGGTGGCGAGCCTTTCACCCTCAAACCAGCCCGCCTTGACTTCATTGCTGAGAGGCGCATGAAAGGCAACGAGCAGGCCACCTGTAAGACAGGTGATTAGAACCCCAGCGGCAGAGAACCAAGCGAAATGTTTGCCTTTATGCAGCATCTACACTAAGGCATATCGGCTCAGGTTAGCGGTCTTGTACGTATTCTTTTAAGAAAGGGATGGCAACCGCACCATCGGTGCGATGCTCGCCGTCGAAAAAGGTCAGGCGCCGTAGCTTCGGATCTCGTACATAAGCCTTCAATCGTTCAAATTCATAGCTAACCCATTCGTCGGTGCCCACCGTGTCGCGATGGCCTCGTTCGACAAGGAAAGGAATTGGCTGTGAATGAAGCATCGTACCGATCGCGGCCAACTCGGCGTGGCTGGCGATGTTGGCCATATTCCACTCGTAGATTTCGTACTCCTTGGTGTGCACATAGCTATAAGACAACTCAGGCGAGATCAGCTTGCGGATCCATTCATTGAAGTTGCCGCCACAGACGATGGCCTTGAAGCGTGGATCAAAGATAGGGACACGCAAAGCTGTAGCACCACCGTAAGACAGACCGTAATAAACGATTCGTTTTGAATCCACGTAGGGAAGCGTGCTCAGGTAATCAAGGCTGCGGCGGTATTGGGCCTCAATGAAAGTAAACAGCGATAGCCCGCGCGGGTTGGCCAACAGTTGTAATGCGCGGAAGTCCCCATTGTAGGGATTCTGCGGGAGGTAAACGACAAAGCCCTGAGTGACGAGGCGCTCGGCAAAGTTGCGGTAAGTGCGGTAGTCGGGGGAGTCCAAGGGCTGACCGAAGAGCGACTCCGGCCGGCCCATCAAGCCGTGTTGGACGATCACCAACGGGCGGCGCTCAAATGAACGCAAGCCAATGGGTTTGAGCAAGACACCCTGGGCGACGACTCCCGGCAAAGCGTCAATTGTAATGGAGAGGCCGGTGAAGTTCGGGTCTTCAGCGACAGTGCGTTCGCGCAATCGGAAACCCGCCTCATAGCGAGGCAGAGTGCCCACAACTTCTTCATGCCAGCGCCGGGCCAGCACCTTGGCACCTTGCGTCTTCATCAGCATGGTCCTGCGTTGCTCGGCCGGAGCAATCTGGCCTTGCAGATACTTCTCGATTGGGGCAAGGTTGGTAGTGGACCGTTCGATGCTGCGTTCATCATGGCGCCGGATACTCATGCCGAAGGCATTCTCTTGCGGGCGAGGTTTCTCTACCGGGCCGAAGAGCTGCTCCATTGGGGGTTCGAGGCGAACCGGTCGTTTGTATCGTTTGACGGCTTCGTAATAGTGAGCCAGCTCGAAACCAAGCGGTAATTGTGCAAACGGGTAACCCATGCGCCGCACGCGTTCACGATGCTCGGGATGAATCAGTCGTGGAGCAATGACCAAGGCACCGGGATAGGCAGCGCAGTCGAGCTTCTTGTAGCTGAGAAGTACGAGGATCTCGCGAGGCTTGGCAGCTTCGCAGCGGTCGGCCTCGAGTAGCAAGGGGTGCGACGGCATCTTTGCCGTCTTCACTGGTTGCTGAAGCAGATAAGAGCGGATACCGCTGAGCATTTCTTCCATCTGCGCTTCGGCAGCAAGGGGGATAAGAAGACTAAGCGCTAGTCTGACGAGTTTTTTCATTAAAGCTGACCCGTCTGCCCTTTCGCAGGCTTTCCATTGTCATGACCAGGGCGATAGCCGTAGCCAGCCCGTTTTCAACTGGAGCATTCGGTTGGTTGCGGGTGCGGATGCAATCGAGGAAGTTGCGAATATGATCTCGAGTGGCACGGGCGAAATTGCCGATCTCGATGTGCTGACGCGAGGCCTTCAGTTCTGGCGTGGTCGATTCCGGATAGAGCCACCAGCCTTCGCGATTCACATCAAGACGCGCCTTGTTGCCGTGGAATTGCTTCAGTTGATCTTGCGAAGAGTGATACCGCATCGCTTTATATCCAAGTGTGAAATTCGCGATGTAATTTTCAGCGAATTCGAGCACGACGGTGGCAGTGTCGGGGATCTCGGCGCCCTTCAGATTCACCTGTCCTCCGACGCAGGTCACAGCAACGGGGGCCTTGGAATTCATGAACCACTGGATGGCGTCAAAGATGTGCGCAGCCTGGCCGATGATCAGCCCACCAGAGTAATCGAAGAAGTAATACCAGTTGAAGAAACGCATGGCGTCGACCGGGTGATCGGGCGAGGTGCCGAGCCAGCTCTTCCAGTCCAGATCGCCTTTAAGCGCTGAAGGGTTGAGCGAGGTCTGGTGGTTCATCCACCAACTGGTAACTAGACGGACGTCACCGAGGACCCCTGAGTCGATCACGGTTTTGGCTTCAAGAAAAATCGGTGAGCTGCGACGCTGGGTCCCCACCTGCACGATTCGTCTGGTCGCCTTTACGGCATCCACCATCCGGTAGCCCTCTTCGATTGTGTGGCAGAGCGGCTTCTCTACGTAGACGTCTTTGCCGGCGTGCACGGCATCGATCACCATCTGCGCGTGCCAGTGGTCGGGAGTGGCCACAACAACAGCATCAATCGACTTGTCTTCCAGCAGAAGGCGATAGTCTTTGTGGGCCTTGGCACCGGTGGAGGCCAGCTTTAAGCCCGCTTCGAGGTTTGGCGTATACACATCACAAACCGCAGGGATTTGAAAGCCGATCTCTTTGAATTCACCGGCGAGGAAGCGGCCTCGTCCACCAGCACCGATCAACCCTAGATTGGGACGATCATTGGCACCCAGGATCCGCTGGTAGGATGCTGCTCCTGCAAGTAAGGTTCTGCGATCCATGGTAAGAACAGTGTATCGGTCTGTAGGCGAAAAGGAAGTAGGCTAGGGCAATTCGATGATCAAAAGACGAGAAGTACTAGCGATGGCGGGCATGTCTCCGGCGATTCTTAAGGCCGCTGATCGCCCCAATATACTGTGGATCCTTGGGGATGATCTCGGGCCGCAGCTTGGGTGCTATGGGGAGCCATTGGTGAGGACGCCGAATATGGACCGTATTGCCAACGAAGGCGTCCGCTTTACGCGTGCTCACACGACGGCACCGGTTTGTTCTCCCAGCCGCAGCGCCTTTAATGTCGGGCTCTATCAGACCTTCACCGGGACGCACAACCACCGCAGCCATCGTGAGGATGATTATCAATTGCCCGGCAATGCGCGTCTGGTAAGTGAGCGCCTGGCCGAGGCTGGCTACTTCACCGCAAACATTACCGATATTGGGCCCGGAGTGAAGGGTATGGCCAAGACCGACTGGAACTGGAAGGCCGGAAAAGGCTTCGACGGCAAACACTGGCGAGAGCGCAAGACCGGTCAACCCTTCTTTGGACAGATCAACTTTCAGGCACCGCATAAGGGGCCGGCCTTTGTTGCGGCTCGCCGCCAGAAGGACTTAGTGGACCCGGCGAAGGTGGTGTTGCCGCCCTATTATCCAGACGACCCTCGGGTTCGCAATGAAGTTGCAAATTATCTGGATGCGGTGAACTTGCTGGATACGCAGGTGGGGGCGACGCTGGATGCCCTAAAACAAGATGGTTTGCTCGACAACACTGTGATCTTCATGTTTGGCGACAATGGGCGGTGTCTGATTCGCGGTAAGCAGTGGCTTTATGATGCGGGGACGCATGTGCCGCTGATGGTGCGCTACCCAGGTGTTTTGAGCAAGGGTATTGTGCGAGAAGACCCCGTCGTAGCACTCGACATCACGGCGCAAACTTTGGCCTATGCAGGCATCAAGATCCCGCAACCCTTTCATGGGCAGACTCTCTTTGATAGCAAGCCGCGCGAACATATCTTTACTGCTCGGGATCGCTGCGATATGACGGTGGACAAGATTCGTGCGGTGCAGACCAAGCGCTTTAAATACATCCGGAATCTGATGCCCGAGAAGCCTTACACTCAGCAGAACGATTACATAAAAAAAGAGTATCCGACGCTTGGGGTGATGAAGGAATATCATGCGGCCGGGAAGCTAAATCCAGCACAAAGCTTGTTCATGGTCGAGCGGAAGCCGGATGCGGAATTCTATGACCTGAGGACGGATCCGCACGAGGTGGTAAACCTGGCGGTCGGAAGCAATTTCGCCACGGAACGTCAGCGACTCAGTGGACTACTCGATAAGTGGATTAAGGCTGCCCACGCAAACTAAAGACTATGGTGTCTTCAACATCCACACTTGCCCGCGGATATTGGATTCAGCGATCTCAAGGTCGGCTTGATAGTGGCCTCGAATCCAAGCCTCAAGCTTGGTGAAACGGTACTTGCCTGGATTGCTGTTTGGCCAAATTCTTAAAATGTCAGCATCGGGAAAATTCTGCCAGAAGATAAATTGTGGGGGAGCTTTTATTAAATCGACCAATACGGTCGCCTCGTCCTGAGCCGTCATCATTCCTGGCTGAAGGTAATCGTGCGAGGAACGGTTTTCCACATCAAGCAATGCGTAAAGTCCAGTGAGGTAAGGGTATACAAATACAGACGATCGAGCCGGAATAAGAGCTTCAAGCTTCGCCATTACTCTTTCACTTGCTTCGCTACCCATTAGCGTTCCCGCCCTGGTGGGGATGACGGTCAGACGATCGGGCAAGGTCCAGGCACCGATCAGCAGATAGGTAAAAACGGCAAACGAGAGACCCTGTGCGAGCTGTTGCAACTTTTCGGGAATCAGCCGGTAAGCGAGCGCAAAACAGAGCACGAAAAAAGGCCCGGAGATGAAATGGAGAGAGTAGGCATCCCACTTCGGATAGGCCGTCGTAAACAGGGCTGCACAAAGTACAGTCGGCAGTATCAATCGGCGGTCACGAGTCCAGAAAAAGAAGCCAGCGACGGAAATGAAAAACAATGGAATACAGATCGCTCCCATGTAGATCTGCAAGAAATACCGAGTCGGCACTTCTGCAGCAAAGCGGCCATAAGGAAATTTGTTCGGCTCTCCATAGTTCGCAGTGGCCCAGAGAATCCCGTTGATGAAGGAGTGCAATGATCCTTGAGCTGCAAGAACCCCGGCAATGCTCAGGCAAGCAAGGCAGCCCCCGAGTAGGTAGGGCCAAAATCTGGGCCGTTCTGCAATTAGAAAGTAGATCCCAAGCAAACCGGCGCAAACCGCATAGTTAGGAGTAGTAAAGATGGCAAGGCCCATGAAGATGCCGGCGAGCATATTCCAGATTCGACTGGAGGCAGGTGCCCCTAGCAGCGCAGCGATTGCCAGGGCGCTGAAACCTGAACTGAGCCAGCGGTGATTCACTTCCATTCTGTTCGGAAGGTCAAGCCAAACACCCAGCCAGAGGAGTGTCCCCGTGAGACCAGCGGAAGACCCTGCAACTGAGCGGGCACAATAGAAACTCCCCACACAAATCGCGCCTACCGAAAGAGAAGTCGACCATCTCAGACTTGGCAGGTAGTTCCCAAATAGTGATGAAAGTGCAGCTTGCACCCAATAGATCAGTGGGCCGATAAAGGCAAAGAAGTCGAGGTATAGCCGCTGCCCGTCGGCAATCCTGCGGCCACCGTTCAGATATATGCCCTCATCCAGGCTGGCACCAAAGTAGCATCCACAGAGATATCTGGTTAACAGTGATGCGACTATAAAGAGCAGTAGCGCTTGGGTGAGGGGAGACTTGAGAATCGTTGGGCGCATTTGTCAATAAAGAAAAGGTCACGCCGAAGCGTGACCCTTTTGAAGTTGAAAGATAAAGCGTAATCGACTAGCGACGACGACGTGCAGCGGTTGCGAGTCCCACCAGGCCAGCGCCGATGAGGGCGACTGTGGTGGGTTCAGGAACACCAGACGGAATGACGTCGTAGGTGTAAAGAATCTTTACAGACGCTGTGGCCGAGCCGGTGCCAGAAGCGGAATCGGTAAACAAGAAGTTGGACGTGCTTAGCGCAACGGAAGGACCCGTGTAGACGAAAGCGCCGTTTATCGGCAATCCTGCGATTTGATTCGAGATCGCGGTGCTAGCAACGCCAGAACTTCCACCGATGCCAGCTTGTGTAACCGTTACGGGATCGTTGCTGAAGGTTGCATTCGGTGAGATGTCGAAGGCAACTGAAACCGAATTAGAAGAACTAGATGAGCCAGTCCAGGAATAATCAACTGAGTACGTCACTGCAACGCCAGTCAACTGGAAACCAGCTGCAATAGAAAAGTTCGGGCAGGCGATTGTGGCGTTGCCCAACGCAAGACCTCCGGTCTGGTTGTAAATATTTCCGCCGCAGTTGAGGGTTATGCTCGCGGCGTAGGAAGATATGGACATTCCAATCAATGCTACGGCTGTCAAAAAAAGATTTTTCATTATCCCTCCCAGGATGTTGTGAGGGGGTAATGGGACTTCCCTACTACCCTCACCGATCAAGTATAGGAAGGGTACTAGTCTCATGTCAAGAAAATCATAGTATTAGGCGCTCTTAAATTTAAACTAAACCTTTGAAAGTACTAGGCGTCGGCATATGCCATGCCAACGTGACCAGATATTCATCGACACGCAATATAAGGGTTAGTTTCGAGCTTTTGCGTCACAACTGACGGCAATGGATTGTGGAGAAATGCTGGCTCATTTTTCAACAACGAAGGGCCTAGCCGTAGCGCGACCCAACGTTGAAAGAAACAGCAAAATCTATTACTGCCTTCGTCGGCGACGAATTGCAGTAGCGAGTCCAACCAAACCAGCGCCAATGAGGACGGTGGCGGTGGGCTCAGGAACTTGGCCCGTGGGAATCAAGTCGTAGGTGTAGCGTACAGAAACGCCGCCCGCAGCTTGGCCTTCATAGGTAAGGTTGCCGGTATCAACAACCTTCGTGAAAGTAACGGCAACATTGAACGGCCCGAATGAATTAGCGAGAGCAGCAGGGGTGGCAGTAAAGACCACGCCACAAAACTGTGTATCGGCAGCTATACCTGAGCGGGCAATATTGCAGGGTGCGGTGTCAGGGACGCCGATGGTCGGATTGTAAAGTGCATTGATGGTGAGGTCACCGTCAGGGCCATTGTTGGCCGAATTGACGTTCTGGTTGTATGAAGTGGTGATAATCAATTCAACAAGAGTGATTTGAAAACTGCTGCCTACAGTGAAAGCCGGGGAGCTACAAGTAACCGAATCGCTTCCGGTACCACCAATCGCGCTATTTGCAGTACCGCAATTCTGAGTAATAGTTGCAGCAGCACTGACGAGGCTCATGGCCATCGTAGCGAGTGCTAACCAAAGAAATTTTTTCATGAACAATATCCCTCCTGAGGATGTCTTGATGAGACCTGCCTACTACCAGCTGGAAAGGCCAGTATAGGAATTTGAACGAGTCTCTCGTGAACCAAAGCGTGGCAATATCAACGCTGATCGTTAAACTAAATCGCAGAAAGTATCAAGCCGTTGAACGTGTCTTCGGAGCTGTAATTTAACTTTCAACGACCTGTTTTACAACAGGGGTGATTAGCCATCACTCTCTTGAGGAGGAACTGCTCAAAAATGTTTCAGGCACCTTTTTTTTTGTGTGCTCACTGCTTTTAGCCACAATCGCTGTCTAGTTGTCCCAGACGGCGTCATCATTAAGGATCAAATCCTGTGAAAGAATAGCAGCGCAGTAGCACTAACGATATATATGCCATACGCACCCAATGACCAAGTACAGATTGCTCTTATCGGCTCCGGCGGAATGGGCCAGGGCGATGCCCGCAACGCCACCGCCCAGCCGGGAACCAAACTGATCGCCGCTTGCGACATCTACCAGAGCCGACTCGAACGAATGAAGGAAAGCTACGGTGCCAGCACCTTCATCACTCGCGATTACCGCGAGATTCTAGCCCGCAGGGATATCGACGCCGTGATCGTCGCAACGCCAGACCACTGGCATTCCCGCATCACAACCGAAGCCCTGCAGGCCGATAAACACGTCTATTGCCAGAAACCGATGGTGCAAAAAGTAGAAGAAGGCCCAGGCGTGATCGCCGCTGAAAAGGCTAGTGGCAAGATATTGCAAATCGGCAGCCAATATGTGAGTTCGCATGTCTTTGTGAAAGCACGTGAACTTTACCAGCAAGGCGCGATCGGGGAGTTGAATCTGGTAGAGGCCTGGCTTGATCGCAACTCGGCTCTGGGAGCATGGCAGTATTCCCTGCCCGCCGACCCCAATGAAAAGGATATCGACTGGGACCGTTTCATCGGCCACGCCCCGAAGCGCCCCTTTGACCCAATCCGACTTTTCCGATGGCGGAATTATGGGGACTACGGCACCGGTGTTGCCGGCGATTTATTCATACACCTGCTGAGCGGTCTGCACACCGTAACCGGTAGCCTGGGGCCAACCAAAGTTTTTGCCAGCGGGGGCGTTCGCTTCTGGAAAGACGGCCGGGACGCCCCCGACGTAATGCTCGCAATTCTCGACTATCCCAAGTCTCGCGCGCATCCTGCCTTCACCCTAAGCCTGCGCGTGAACCTCGCCAGCGGAATTGGGCAAGAGTCTTTCGGCTTCCGTTTCTATGGGAGCGAAGGAATTTTGACGACGAGTTATTCGAGTCTGCGCCTTGAGAAGCACCCTAGGGATCCAGAGCCCGGCTACACCATCAACACCTTCGCCAAGAAAGAACAGGATGCTTTTCTCAACGAGTACCGGCGCAAGTATCCACCACAGCCACCAGCTATAAGCGCCGATAGCGAGTTCCGCTTTGCTCCCCGAGCCGACGCCCATCAACTGCACCACGAGGCCTTCGCCAAAGCGATCCGGGGCGGCGGCCCATCCGTTGAAGATGGCACTTTTGGCTTCCGCGCCGCAGCACCCGCCCTGCTTTGCAATCAAAGCACTGAGTCCGGTCTCGCCTACGGCTGGGACCCGGCAAAAATGCAGCGAGTCTGAGTCTTTATCAATACCAGAGTCCGCGTACTCTGGTATTGATGAAGCAAATTCTACTTTCGTTCGTTTGCCTGGCTGCGGTTTCACTCGCCCAACACGCCAGCCCCAATCCAGGAAGAGTCGTACCGCGGATCTGGCCCGGTTATGGAGACCTCCGCTTTGAAGTATCCAGCACTAGTCTTGAAGCAAAGCAGTGGGCCAACCAGGGCCTTCGCCTCGTCTATTCCTTCAATCATCCCGAAGCCGCTGTTTCATTTCGCAAAGCTACTGAGATCGATCCGAACTGCGTAATGTGTTGGTGGGGACTTGCATTTGCACTCGGCAACAACATCAACGCACCCTTAATGCCGGAGAATGCCAAGCCCGCCTACGAAGCAGCCCAGAAAGCACTCACACTCGCACCCAGGGCGAGCCCGCGCGAGGCTGCCTACATTCAAGCCCTGTCCAGAAGATACGAACAAGAGAACCCGAGCGATCGGTCGGGGCTCGACAAGGCCTTTGCCTTTGCCATGCGGCAAGTCTCAAAGGATTTCCCTGATGATCTCGATGCGATGACTTTGAGTGCCGACGCGCTGATGAATCTCACCCCCTGGAAGCTTTGGGCTCGCGACGGAACACCCAACACCTACACACTCGAAATCGTAGAAAAGCTTGAAGCCGTCATGCAGCGCGACCCGCGCCATATGGGGGCAAACCATATGTATATCCATGCCGTTGAAGCGTCCCCCACTCCCGAGCGTGCCCTGGCAAGTGCGGCGATTCTCGCTAGCCTCGCTCCTGCCAGCGGCCATCTGGTGCACATGCCAGCTCACATTTACACCCGCACGGGAGATTATGAACAATCAGCCGCACTTAATCTCAAGGCAGCCGCCCTCGACAAAGCCTATTTTGAAAGCGTCGGTGGGCCCACCTACTACACGCCTTACTGGTACCACAACCTTCACTTCCTCAGCTCAGCGCTCACGATGATGGGTCGCTACGAAGAAGCTCGCGCGGCTATCGTAGAAGCAGCCAGGGAACTAGAGCCCGTGGCCCGAATGGAGCCCATGTTTGAAGCCTCTATTTCGATGCCGCTCTTTACTGAAGTTCGGTTTCAGCAGTGGGACAAAATCCTCGCCAGCCCCGCTCCGGCGAGCTTCAGTCTTACCGTGAATAATGTTTGGCACTTTGCGCGCGGCATGGCTCAGGCGGCCAAGGGAGATCTTAAGGCAGCACGCATATCGCAAGCCACTTTTACAAAAGCCATTGAGGCACTGTCGCCTGATCGCGGGTTTGGCTTGAACAAAGAGAAGGCCATTATGCAGATCGCGGAATTCTCCCTTGCTGCCAGAATTTCTTCAGCCTCGGGTAACAACAGCGAAGCTATCGCCTGGATGCAAAAAGCCGTCGCGGCCGAAGATGCGCTGAACTATGATGAGCCCGCCGGATGGTATTACCCTCCGACACGAGAATCGTTGGGAGCACTTCTGATTGAAACGGGAAAGCACGCCCAAGCCGAAGAAGTTTTTAGGGCAGAACTATTGAACAACCGGCGCAGCGGCAGAGCACTTTACGGGCTCTGCGAATCGCTCAAAGCGCAAAACAAAGCTGACGCAGCAGCAATGGTGGAAAGTCTCTATAAGCTGGCCTGGGCCAAGGCTGACAAGCCACTCACATTGGCTCAACTCTTCTGAGCGTGGGCTTTCGAAAGAACGCCGAAGCCAATCAGACCGAAGGTGGTCTGGGTGATGTAGTTGATGGCTTGATAGATCAGAATCCAGGCAATGGCCGGAGAACTGGCAATCCCGAATGGCCGCATGACATTGACCGCCACAAACTGGAAAACACCCACGTATCCAGGCGTTGAAGGAATCGCGCTCGATAACCCCAGGGCCGCAAGCACAACCATCGATGTCTGGAACTGCAACTCAAGCCCTATTGAATCGGCTACCAGCACACCGATATAAGAATCAATCGGCCAAATGATGAGAGTCAGCAGCAAAAAAAGCAGCGACCGGCTCCAACTATGCAGGCATCGCAAACCATCAAGAAATCGCGACGCCACGCCCGAGATTTTGGGGATTTTGCTCAGCAGTTGCTCCGCCTGCTTTTGCAAGTGCGGCAGAAGAAACAAAGTGAGAATACCTAGACCGCTCAAAATGCTAAATGTCTTGCTGGCACGATGCAGCCAGTCGGGAAGTCCGGGGATGGTGAGCAGCGCTGCGCTGGTGAACAGCACAAGAACTCCGGCATCCATTACACGCTCGATCAGTGCTGTCGCCAGCAAATAGCTGCGGGAAATATCATGACGACGTTTAAGCGCCTCAACTCTCATGAATTCGCCCATCCGGGCTGGCAAGACGTTGTTACCGAGATATCCAATCGCATTGGCCCAAAATACAGTTGAGAGAGGCACAATTTCGCTCGTATTCAACAGAACCCGCCAGCGAACACTTCTCAGCCACAAAGTGAGGCAAGATAGCAGCCAGGCGATACCCAAAGGCCCAAATTTTGCGTTGCTGAGCTTTGCGCCAAGTTCCGCCATGTCGATTCCGCGCAAAGAAAAATACAGAAGCACCGCCGCAATCACCATGGCAATCGCCAAAGTAATTCGGGCTTTCCTGTCGAGATGGATATCTACTCCAAATGGCACTCTCTCTATAATGCTGCATCTGCTTCGATAAAGGTAAGGAAGTGCTGACCCGATCTTAGAAACGAATTCTCGCGCCCAACTGGATATTTCTCGGAAAGTTGAATTGGGTTACAGGCAGGATTCCAAACTGCGTGCTGTTCGGATCTGTGTTCGGTCCCTGCTGGATCGGCGTGTTGAATGCGTTGAAAGCTTCTCCACGCAATTCCATAGAGATGCGCTCGTTGAAACGAACCTTCTTGGCGATTGACAAATTGATTTGAACCGCAGTTGGATCGGTTATATTTCCGTGCCGCGCCGGCAGTTGCCGGAACGTGAAAGGAGCCCGCTGCGAATAGCAGGATCGCGTGTTGTTGAACCAAGCACCCGAGGTCTGCGTTGGGTTCTGATAGCCGGCGCAACTAAAGTCCCAGCCCGTATTCAGACCGGTGGGCACGCCGGAATTCCAGTCCAGCATCATGTTTGTATTCCACCCTCCCACGATGAGATCCCAGGCCCGGTTCATGTTCGCCATATGGCTGCGTCCCCGGCCAATCGGCACCTCGTAGACTGTCGCCATTGTCAATTGCTGCCTCACATCAATATCGGTCAACTGATTGCCGAAATTATTGAAGCGCTTGAAGTCGAAGGCAAACTCTTCTCGAAGAAAATTCTCCAACTGCTTGGACCACGTGTAATTCAGTACGTAGGTGAAACCAGCAAGCCGGCTTCCCGGCAGCATACGCTTTTCGAGTTTCGCCTGGAAGCCGTGATACCAGGTCTTTCCCCAGGGATTGGTAAAGAGCTGTATCCCGGTAAACTGCGGCACACGGCGAAACAAATCAAAGCGGGAGATATCGGGCGAGGCACCTAGCCCGGTATTGGGAGGCACAACTCCGAAGAACGGATTAGACACGCGGGTCTGCCAAAAAGTCGGGTTGGCTTGCGCGGCTGCATAGGTGTCTTCGCCAGGACGTGACAACTGTATCGTGCGGGGCTCTTTGTTAGTCGTGCTGCCGATGTACGATGCATCGATCACAAAGCCGAAGGGCAACAGATGCTCAATACCCAGAGACCACTGGAAAGTACGCGGAATCATCCTTTGGCGTCCATCGAAATTCGCGTCCCTGCCAATGTTTGTGAGTGCCCCCAACCTCGATCCTGTTGGGGCCACCAGCCCATCCGGGTATGGGTTCTCAAGTGAGTACCGTCCGGTAAGGCCTGAAGAGGGTGTGAGCCCTGCATCGAGAGAATTGATGTAAGGAGTCGATTGAGAGAAGCCCGTAGTTTGGCCATTCTGCGTTGAGGTGCGATGGAAAATTCCGAAGCCTCCGCGCAGCACACTTGCGCTCAGGAATCGATACGCAACCCCAATGCGCGGTTGTATGTTCGAGAAGTCAAAATTGTATGGATTGCGGGGGTTTCCACCCACGCCGGCAAAAAGCGGTCCACCAAGCAAAGCTTGCGGAGGCGGTGGGAAGTTCGGGTCGGCGCTGGCGCGTTGGTTCCAGTTCGCCAGCGTGGCATCTGAGACCGGACTCTTGCCTGTGAAATCAAAACCGGCCCAGACCCGGTTGTGTAATTCCGTAAATGGGAACTGTACATCATAGCGAAGGCCCAGGTTCAAGGTCAGGCGCTGGTTCACTTTCCAGTCGTCCTGAAAGAATCCAGCCATGTACGGTTCGCGGCGAAAGAACGTATCGTTAAAATCTATCGATCCAGAATTCACATTCCCCAGTAGCATCGATGCAATCGAGGAGCCATCGAAGGCATTCTGGCGGCGGCCGGAATACTGTCTTGTCCAGACATCGTTGAAATTGAACACGCCCGTTGGACGTCCAGAATCCGTGTTGGCCCGCAGCAACATCGCCCCCTCAAAACCATACTTCAAACTATGCCGGTTTACCGTCTGCGCCACACTCACCTGCAAATTGCCTTGCTGACGATTACTGTAGTTTTTAAAACGATTTCCGATCACCGGCGTGAAGGTATCCAGCTCAATGCGAGGTGCCAGGCGCGAAGGAAATGTACCCACCTGCGGAAGCGTCTTGATCCCGAGTTTGTCGAGCGTGAAGTCATAGTCAGACACGTCGGGAAAGTTCTCTTCAAATCGGTTGAATGATCCTTGCACCGTCAGCAGACTGGTAGGCGACATCACCCTCTGCCAGTTGGCAATATAGTTTTGATCCCGCCGCACGGTGCCAGGCATATTGCCTGTCGATAGCGGCGTTGGCAATCCATTGCCGTCGCGAAATTCCGAACCATCTTGAAAGGTAAATACGAAGTTGAACCGGTTGTTATCGTTGATCACTTTGTCATAGCGAGCCATCGGCTGCTCATATCGATAGCGGCCCAATTGATCTGGACGGAGAAAGTTCTGATTCAATGGATTCGGGCCAACGAAGTTTTCTTGTGGAAATAGCTTCAGGATGTTGCGCGCCACCGGCGATATACGGCTGGCCGGGATCACGTTGTTCGGAAACTGCTGCCGCACAAAGACGCCACCGGTGATGCAATTAAGACTCGCCGTACAGGTTTGCGAAGTCATCGGGTCATAGACTCTGATTCCCAACGCTGAAAAATTCTGACCTTCGCGAATGAGCGATGGTGGGATCGATGAGACCACCGGAAATGGCGTGCGTTCCTGCCAGCCTTCGAAGGAAAAAAATACGAAATCTTTGTTCCTCCGAATAGGTCCGCCAATAATCCCGCCATACTGGTGCTGATTGCGGAAGCCGCGCTTCTGTCCGGCAGCATTGTTCTGCGTTGCATTGGCGTCGAGAATCCGGTTGCGCCAGAATTCAAAGACCGATCCATGCCAGTCATTGGTTCCAGCTTTTAATGTCGTATTGACGTGCCCACCGCCAGAGCGTCCAAATTGTGAATCATAGGTATTCACCATTACCTTGAACTCCTGAATCGCCTCTACGTTTGGTGCCAGATTGAAGGTTCCGTTGGTAGAAATCGGCGCACCATTCAAAAGAAACTGATTAGTTCCGGTTCGCCCCCCGTTCATGGTGAAGCTGCCGTTGACGTCCCAGGCGCGGGTACCTGAGAAGCCCGACGATCCGAACTGCCTTTGTGTAAATCGCACACCGGGCACCAGATTCATCAACATGTAGGATTGCCGGCCATTGAGAGGAATCTCAGTCATCTTCACCGGGTCGATCACAAGGCCGCGTGAAGCAGTCGCGGTATTGATAAGTTCCTGCTGGCCCACCACGATTACTTCTTGCGAGACCAGGCCAATCTCGAGGTTGAGATTCAGGTTGAGCTTGTCTGCTGTCAACAATGTGATTGCATTACGCCGCAGTGTGCTGAATCCGGGTGCAGTTACTGTGACGTCATATACACCTGGGTCTAGCGCAGTAATCGTGTAATATCCCGAATCATTGCTCAAAGTTTCTCTCGAAACTCCTGTATCCTTCTTAATCACCCGCACATTCGCCTTGGGTACCATCGCACCCCCGGGATCCATCACCTGCCCCAAAATCGTCGCTCGATAATCCTGCCCCAAAGCCCCAAATCCAAATGCCAATGCCAGAAATACCAATCGATTCATATCTATCCCCTTGTGAAGATTGTGTAAAGACGTTGGGATGAGGCTATCAAAGTCTTGCCTGCCAATCAACTCAAACAATAAAATAAAATCTGGATTTAACTCAGTGCCTCAAGTTGCTAAGATCTACTATCCCCCTAATAGCGGGTTGCTGCTTAGCTTGGATCTCCGCAGAATGCCGTCGAGCGGCCTTCGCCTCCTTGCTTTTTCCCAAATGCCGCAGGCAGATCGAATAGAGTTCGAAGTATTCAACCAAAGCTGCATGGGCAGAGCCAAGTATTTTTTCCGTCGACGAGATCGCCCCTTCCAGTTCAACGCACGCGTCGGCATAACGCCGCATCTTCAGATATAAGAGTCCAAGATCGTTCCTCACTGAGGCGGTGTGGATTCCATTGAGTCCTGTAGCCTGCTCAAGCCTTTGCAATGAGTCGCGAAAGAGTTTCTCTGCTTCTGCCCAACGCTTTTGGCCCATTCGTACACGTCCCATCAATTCCAACGCCTGGGCATAGACCGCGTGTTCAGTCCCGAGAGACTTCTCGAAAATCTCTCGCTGTGCTTCAATCAGGGCTTCAGCTCCAATCCAGTTACTGCGTTCGATCAGGATCTGTGACAACAAAAGTGCGGTTACGACCCTTTGTGGATCCCGATGCGCTTCCCCAATCGTCAAAGCTTCCCGCCAATGCGCTTCCGCCCGGCCTAGATTTCCCTCAAAGTATCGAACCGTCCCCAGGAGTGATAACGCCCACCCAAGATGAAAGGCCAATACATCGGGCTTTTTCCGACCGATCGATCTGGCTCGCTCGAGCAGCGCTGCCGATGCCGCATACTGACCCAGCACCAGTTCAAGCCGGCCTCGTGACGTTAGGTGAACCATAAGTTCTTTGTCGTCAACCTCCAAAAATCGAGCCATCAGATCTTGCGAACGGTCCAAAAGCGGACGGCACTCAGCGAGCCGTCCCAACTCAATGTAAACTGCGGCCAGACCCTCCAAGCTCGAAATGACTCGACGGCTGTTTCGTCCAAAGCGCTCGTCATAGATCTTAATGGCTTGAAGAAATGCTGCCTCCGCTTGCTTCCATTGAGAGAGGGCAGCGTGATCCATTGCAAGAGCGTGAAGGCAGTCGGGTAAGGAATTCAGAGGCACCCCCTTCTCAACCTCGTATATCGCCCGGGCCTCCAGTAGATGCACTTGAGCTGCGCCAAATTCACCGTTCAATAAAAAGACAGAAC
This sequence comes from Bryobacter sp., assembly GCA_046590555.1. Classification (GTDB taxonomy): domain Bacteria; phylum Acidobacteriota; class Terriglobia; order Bryobacterales; family Bryobacteraceae; genus Bryobacter. Next base: position 19,394 of record JBKJUN010000867.1, read on the forward strand.
CAAGTTTAACTCTCCATGCGGCTGTGCGCACGTTGCGTTCTGGCGTCTGGGCAAGGGCGTCTAGGAGCACTTGTTTCTGTCCTTCCAGGTCGCTGGTCCTTTCTAACTCCTTGACTCGTACAAGAGGATCTGGCTGCCCTTGTCCACTGAGGGATCGAACGGAAAAGCTGAGCAGTAATGCCGCGTGGGTAAGCTTCATGCACCCAGAAGCGAACTGCTCAGCCTAAGTCCGCAAAGAAAGAGTTAACGCATTTGCGATCCGCCTGGATCGATAAACTCAAGCGTAGCGCCGCCCGCGCCGGAAATGCTTTTCTTGGTCAGCGCTGCTCCACTTCCAATGGGATGTCGAGGTATCGTTAATGGGATCACAACCTGACTCCCAGTGGCCTCCGTAACCGTAGCTTTCCGAGTTGAATCGCCTTCGTAGATGAATGTATAGCGTTTACCATCTTTGAAAGTCAAATGAAGTGTGATGGGTGAATCTCCAATTTCAACTGCAAGTTGTAAATCTTTGGGCAGGTCTATGTGATATTCGTGCATGACTAAGTTCCTTTTGTTAGCGTGTGAGTTGTTGATAGTTTGGGTCTAGCCGAAGCCCGGACGCGAGGTCTGGACTATGATCAAGATCCATGATTAGGTCAGGCGGCGCACCTTTTAAGACACTAAGCGCCGCGTCTACATCGTTCAAAAGCCCAAAGGTCAGCGCAAGTCGTCTTTTGACATTCCCTTGCGCACTCCCCATCCCAAGCGCCTCACTAGCCCGCCCTCTGGATTGAAGCTCCTCACCCAAGGCGGCGTGATAGAAGGCGCACCAAGCCACGCGCTCTACTTCGCGGGGGTTATCTCGCAACCCAAGCTCAGTCTCTTCCATCCCGCGACGATAGGCCGCTATCGCCTCTTTCTCCCGCCTCAAAATCCGGTAAGTCCTCGCGAGGCTCGCCCAAGTCTTGTATGCAGTTGGTTCCATTTGCAGAGCCGCTTCAAATGAGATCGCCGCCTCTGCATGCCTTTGAGAGGCAGCCTGCAAATCTCCAAGTAACTCTACGGCATCCGGAGTCTTGCGGAGTTGAAGACACTCTTGAGCCAGCACCTCAGCCTCGACTAGCCTCCCCTGATTCATATACAAAGCAGCCAGATTCAGACGCGAACGGGTTTGGCCTGGAGCAAGCCGTACGGCCTCTTTCCAATACCTCTCGGCCTCCGAGAATTTTCTTTGCTCATAGTAATAGAGCCCCATATCGAGCCAAGGCTTGTAGTAACCAAGCTGTGCGTTAACAGCTGTGCGGAAGGCAGCCTCAGCCTCTTGTGGGCGCTTCAGAAGATAGAGCACATATCCCATCGCGATGAACACTTCTGGATCATGCGGATTCAGTTCAGCCGCCCTTTGAATGTCAACCAGTGCTCGCTCGAAGTATCCGCCATAGGCACTCAATCTCCCAGCCATCAGCCGGACATGAGCGGAATCCGGTTCAAGTTGTTCAGCCCTGGCTAGCGCAGCCACAGCCTTGCCATCAAAGGATTTGTCCTTTACCTTCCGTCTTGCCCAGAGCAGCGCTTCGGCAAGCCCAGCGTAGCCCGCCGATACATTCGGTGCTGCGGCGATCACTTTGTCAAAGAAAGGAATTGCCTGCTCTGCATGCTCATAGTCGACGCGTGTGAAATGCAAGCCACGCAGATAGTCTTCATATGCGCTTGCCGGCAGTAAGATTGCCTTTGGTGCGGCCCGCAAGGAAAGCCCATCGTTTGTCATTCTGATCGCATCTTCCTGAAAAGCGAAAAGCATCCCGGCAAGATCGGTCCCCACCGCCGTGCTTCGAGGCGGAGTGCGAAATCCCCAGTCTCCGTTTTGGGCCAATTCTGCTGTGATCGACCAAGATCCATTCACTTGTCCCACTTCAATCACAAGGACGTGCGTTGCCCCGAATCGAAAGGCCGCCTCGGCCCCTTTTACATGCTCTTTGGCGATCTCGGCTGAGGCAAATACGGCCAGGGGCCGCCGGGCTCCTCGAAGCGTTTTAAGTCTGTACTCAATGTCGCTGACGAAGCCGTCGACAAGTGCTAAATTCGGGATTCCTGAACTCAGAATCACTAGCCGCACCGGCGAAGTCGGCCACACGCTCTCTCGGCCCACAGACCATACCATTGCAGCGGCTCCAACAATCAGAACGCCTCCGATCCACTGCCGCCGTAAGCTACCACCCCACAATACGCGCTCCAGTTCTGCCATCGATGCAAAGCGCTTGGAAGGCTCGGGATGTAGGCATCGCAGGATCGCCGACCGCATCGGTTCCGCAACGCCCTCTGGAGGAACCGGTAAGTCTCCGAGTCTCTGCTTCCACGAACATTTCTCGACAAATGGCTTCCGCCCGCACGCCATCTCGTAAAGCAAAACACCCAGGGCATAAATGTCCGACTGCACGGTAGCCATTTGCCCTTTCCACAATTCGGGCGCAACATAAGACGGCGTTCCACGCATCTGGCTCAGGCACGCGCCCCCACCCTGTGCAATCCCGAAATCCATGATCACAGCCCGAACAACGCTCACGCCATCCCGGCTCAGCATCACATTGCCTGGCTTGAGATCACGATGCACCACACTCTGTGCATGCACTGCACTCAAACCAGCACAGATTTGTTTAGCGATCTCACGGCCTGCCGCTGATTGCAGCCATTGCACCGGGGCCTTAGCCATCGCATCACTCAAAGTCTCCCCGTCAAGAAACTCCATCGTCAAAAAGTCCACGTCTCCACTTCTTGTCTCCACCGTATGGATCTCGTATACCCGGCAAACATTCGGATGAGTCACCAGAAGTGAATTCATCGCTTCTGGCGAAAGACGGCTGCGAAATTCATAACGCGGGCACTTGAGTGCGATGCGATGCCCCAGCTTTTCATCCATCGCCTCATACACAACTCCCATCCCGCCCTCGCCGGCAATTCTGAGAATATGAAAGCGTCGCTGAACTGTTTCGCCCAACGCAAAGGGCCGGTCCATCAGCTCTCTGGTAAGAGCCGGTGTCAGCAGAAACCCATTCATTCGAGATTCCCAGTGCAACCGCCGCTGCACCTCATCCCGAAGGGTATGGTCGCCGGAACAAGCCTCGTGGACAAAACCCTCCTGCTCATCTGCGGGCCGGGTCAGCGCCGCCAGCAGAACCGAAATGGTTAAGTCGTCGTTGATTTTGCGGCTGTTTTCATCGGCTTCCATTGTTGTGCCTCAGCTTGTTCAAACAGCCATATGCGTGCATCCTGCCATTTAGCCTGCATCGAGCGAAGTGGCAAATTAACAGCATTGGCACTTTCTTCGTCCGTCAGCCCAAAGAAAACCTTCAGTTCAACGATGGTGCATTCCAGTGGCATCGATTCTTTCATTCGATCCAACAACTCGTCGATAATGACGGACAACTCAAGTTGGTCCCGTCCGGCAAGCACTCGCTCTGGCAACCCTTCAAAGGGGATCAAGCAGAATGAGCTTCGACCGCGAGCGTAATCGATCAGTTCTCTACGCATGGCTCTGGCAGCTATAGCGAAGAAATGGCCACGGTCCCGCAAAGAAAGTTCAGCGCCGGTCAAACGAAGGTACATTCGGTTTACCAACTCTGTCCCCTGCAACGTATGTTCGCGACGCTCGCCGTTCATCAAGTGCTGCGCCATCCTGCGCAAGTCGGGCATCACTATCTCGTAGAGACGGTTCTCTACCGTCCGGTCACCCTGGCTCAGGCGTTGCAGCAGCTCAGTTACTTCATGCTCGTAGGGTGGTTGCATAAGATGGGCGGCTTAATAGTATCTAAGTCCTGTCTCTCTGTCTACTGAAGCAATTTGGCTATTGGAATCCCCGCCTCCACCAGCTTGGATACATACCATTCCGGCAATTTTTCCTTACCAAAGAGCGCACGCAGCCGCGAATTAAAAACCTGAAAGGTAGCTGCATCCACCGCCAGTTGCCAGGCTGCCGGGATGTAGCTATAGAGTCGCTTCTCCTTCAGTGCAAACTCGGCACAATCGAAATAAAGTTCGATGGCAAGCCGCGGATCCTTCACTGCATAACCATCCGCCAACTTAACCCACGCAGCAATTGGTGCCCCATTCAACCGGGCTTCAGAAAGCGCATCCTCGAGGCGCTCCTCATTCAGCAGAAGCTCGATATGCAAGCCCCGTGAATGCTCCGCCGCATAAGCCATTGCTCTTTCGCGCCACTCAGCGCCTTGCCTCGATAGCCCCGCAGCGTGCATCAGCGCCGTAAAGTGATCCAAATCCGGCTTCTGCTCAAACAGATACCAACGATAAGGAAGCGCTTCACCGGATTGACTTTGCTTCTCATATCGATCAGCAAGAAAGCTAGCAAGCTTTGGATTGGCAGCCTTGGCAAAGGCCTTCTGCACGATCAGCAAAGCATCCATCGGTCTTTCGCGCAGGTCCAGATAAGAAGCAACCGTTAACACCTCATCAGGGTGCCGGGCCATCGCGAGCATGATCGCCACCTGTTCGTCGACATCTTCGCTTACCGTCAT
>JBKJUN010000953.1:0-6779 GCA_046590555.1 Bryobacter sp.
AATGATCCAGCAGCGGCGCTTGGTTCTAGCAGGTTTGAAGTTGGCTGACTTGGATCGCCTTCGGGGCCATTGCAGGAGTGGTTTCCTTTTGCTTCCACATTCCAGCATACGGTCCCACGTGCGTTAACAATCTTCACATCAGAAGCGGAATCGATACTCAGTCCCCATTGCTGATGAGCTGCAACTCGCAGCTTGTAGCGGCCTTGCCCCAAGGCTTCCACGCTGCCCTTTTCCGGTGTGCAAAGCGTGCGATTTGGCAAACAGGCTTCGTCTGAAAACTGGATCGACGAAGAGACCATTGCAGATCCTGGCCGGAAGCTCCAACTTAAAATATCGTGATTCTGGTACCCCTCCCCGGTAGCAGCAGTAAAGCCTACGAAACCCTTGCCTTGCTTGCCTAAAACGCTCTCAATATCCACGGCAGCGCTGAGGACGAGTTGACCATCGACGAAAACATTGAGCTGCGGTCTTTGGTAGACGATCTTCGATTCGTGCACCTTCTGGTCTTTTAGATTCACCCCAGGCTCTGCATTGATGGCGAGCCGTCTTGGAAGCCAATAGCCATCTCCGTTAGTGAAAAGGCCGACCGAATTGCCCGACAAATCTTCTTCTTCGTTGTTCTTGAATGTGTCGAAGAAGATGGCCAGGCTGCGCGGGATGGCCTGCTTCTTGGGGTTTTTGGGGCCACGGCCAAGCGAAAAACCTCCAGCCGCTCCCCGTCCGGCAACCGCATCGGTTCCGACGGTTTGAAGCACAAAGGCGAATCCGTCAGCTCCGCCGTAAATGTTGTCCGCCGGCTCGGTCAACTGGAATCGGAAAATAGTCTCGAAGCCATTACTCAATGGCTGGGATTCCTTGGCCCACGCCGCACCTGTGTTGTATTTTTTGGGGCCCGTTAGTCTGAGTATTCCCGCATTAAATCGGGCGTCTTTGACCAGCTTCAGCGCGGACCAGAAGCTTTGTCCTTGAGCCAAGGCCAGAACGACAAAGAGACCGAGCAAAAAACGATGCATTACTCAACAGTAACTTTCACGATCTCAAGACGGCGCTTGGGCGTCTCGCCGTCTACTTCTTCTTTCTCGAAAGCCTCCAATACTTCGAGACCTTCGATGACCTGGGCAAAGGCCGAGTATTGGCCGTCGAGGTGCGGAGAAGGGGCGAGGACGAAGAAGAATGAAGTGGTAGCGGAATCGGGGTTCTCGGTACGAGCCATCGAAAGTATGCCTCGTACATGCTTCACATCTTTACTGAATTCACCTTTCACGGAATGCACCCAGCGGTCGGCGACATGAGATTGGGTACCCTGGCGGTAGCCTTCACTGCCACCCTGCACGACAAATCCTTTGGAGATGCGGTGGAAGCCTTGACCTGCATACCAGTTGGTCTCGGAAAGCTTCAGAAAGTTCCTGGCGTTTTCGAGGGCCCAATCGGGGTGAGTCTCAACTCGAACGACCCCTAGCGTCGTCTCGATGCGGACGATTTTCTTAAGGCCTTCAGGGCCAACACCGAGGTAAGGCTCAGTCTTCTTCTTTTCGATCAAAGTCTTCAGAATCTTGAGCGGCTTCTCAGCCAGACCGTCGGCTGAAGCTGGAATTTGAGAGATTTTTTCCAGCACTTCGAATCCTTCAGTGACACGACCAAAGGCGGAGTACTTTCCATCGAGAGCTGGCTGCGCGGCGAGGCAAATGAAGAATTGGGCACCCTCGCTGTCAGGAAGATTTGGGATGCTTACGCTTGAGGTCATTGAACTCGCTTTTCTGCAAGCGGAGTCCTCCGGTGCCAAAAAGGTTCTTGGGTGTTTTCGGGTCTTTAAGGAGCGGGTCTCCCCCCTGAACGAGGGCGTTAGCGTAAACACGGTGGAAGGCACTGCCTACGTAATAGCCCTTCTTTACCAGATCGAGAAAAAAGGCCGCATGCTTTGGGGCTTTGTCTGGGGCCAGTTCAATTCGGAAACTGCCTGCTTCGGTCTGGAAGACAACTTCGATGTCCTGGGCGAGCGCCATCATCAATGCGACTGTAAACATAGCTATCTCCAGATTACGCTTTGGGCCACCGGGACTACCGCTCGTTTATGAGCATCGTGATAAAATCGACCCGTCCCTAGAACTATGCGTATTTTTTTCATCCTCGCCACACTCGCGTGCAGTTTTGCCGCTGAGAACAAGAAACCCCAATTGCCCGCCCCTTTTGCTACGCCCTCGGCCACAAATCCGCCGAAATTAGTGTCGCAGCCGGATGGCCGGCAACTGACCGTGCCCGCCGGATTTACAGTCACCGAGTTTGCCTCGGGATTTACCAAGCCACGTATTATGCTGCAGCTCCCCGGTGGGGCTGTGCTGGTCACAGACAGCATTGCCAACGGCAGCATCATCGCCCTCACGGATAATGGCAAGACTCGCAAGCCTCTCATCACGGCGCTGGCCCGCCCCTTTGGCATGGCCTTCCATGATGGATACCTCTACGTCTCTGAAGATGAGGCGATCAAGCGCTTCAAGGTGGACGAGAAGGCGCTGACTGTTGGCGCTGCCGAATCGCTGGTTTCGCTCAAGGGCTATACCAAAGGCCACTGGACTCGCTCGATTGCAATCGACGCCAAGGCCGGGAAGCTCTATGTCTCGGTTGGATCGGGTTCGAATGTCGATACCGGAGATCCAGCCAATCGCGCAGCGATTAACGTCTACAACATGGATGGCTCAAGCCCCGAAATATTCGCGACTGGTCTGAGAAATCCCGTTTCGATCAAATTTAACCCGGCTAGCAAGCAGCTTTGGACGACCGTTCAGGAGCGCGACGGCCTTGGTGATGACCTTGTTCCCGACTTCTTTACCTCAGTGAAAAAGGATGCCTTCTACGGTTGGCCCTATGCCTACATCGGCCCGAACGAAGAGCCGCGCCACAAGGGTGAAGCTCCCGAGAAGGTAGCAAAGACCGTAGTGCCTGACGTGGTGCTGCCAGCACACGTTGCCGCAATGGACTTCACTTTTTATACGGGAAAGCTGTTTCCTTCCAAGTACAAGAACGGTGCCTTTGTTGCACTGCGCGGATCGGGCAACCGGTCGAAGCGAATTGGCTATTCAGTGGTTTTCATTCCGTTCAAGGGCGGAAAGCCTGCTGGCGCACCGGAGGACTTTCTCGGCGGTTGGATGATGGATGCCGGACAGAAGGAAGTCTGGGGACGGCCCGTTGGGGTCGCTCAGCTGAACGATGGCAGCCTTTTAGTGTCTGAAGACGGCAATAACAAAATTTGGCATATCTCTTACAAAAAGTGATATAAACTATAGTTAACTCGAAAGAGCTACCTATGGTTCAACGCCTCAAGGGCAAATCACTAGCAGAAGTACATTCATCGGTCGGCGTCAAACATACTGGGTTTTGGCGCCGACTTCTTGCGTTTTCTGGCCCTGCTTACCTGGTGAGTGTTGGCTATATGGACCCGGGCAACTGGGCGACAGACCTTGAAGGTGGGGCAAGATTCGGCTACCAACTGCTTTGGGTGCTGCTCATGTCGAACCTGATGGCTGTGTTGTTGCAAACCCTGAGTGCGCGACTTGGCTTGATTCGGGGGAGGGATCTGGCGCAGGCCTGCCGGGAATCTTACCCGCCAGTGGTGAACTATTCCCTTTGGATCCTTTGTGAATTAGCGATTGCGGCTTGTGATTTGGCCGAGATTTTGGGTGCGGCGATTGCGCTGAACCTGCTCTTCAAGATGCCGCTGCTTTATGGTGTTTTGATTACAAGTTTCGATGCACTGGTGATCTTGTGGCTCACTCGTTATGGCATTCGAATTATCGAAGCAATTGTTCTGGTGTTGATTACAACCATTGGCGTATGCTTTGCGATTGAGATCTTTCTGGCGAAGCCGGATTTGGCCGAGATGGCGACCGGGCTGATTCCAAGGCTGACGAGCGATAGCCTTTATGTGGCGATTGGAATTCTTGGGGCGACGGTTATGCCCCATAACCTTTATCTTCATTCGGCGCTGGTGCAGACACGGCGTATCGGAACCTCGATAGAAGAAAAGCGCACTGCCTGCCGCTTTAATTTTTTGGATAGCGCGATTGCCCTGAACCTTGCCCTTTTCGTAAATGCAGGGATTTTGATTCTTGCGGCTAGCACTTTCTTCAAGCTTGGCAAAGAGGTAAGGGAGATCCAGCAGGCACACCTTTTGCTGGCTCCTTTGCTTGGGACGACAATGGCGAGTGTGCTCTTTGCCGTAGCACTTCTGGCTAGCGGACAGTCATCAACGATTACTGGCACGATGGCTGGACAGATCGTGATGGAGGGCTTTGTGAATCTGCGCATGCAACCTTGGCTGCGCCGATTGCTGACGCGGTTGCTGGCCATCATCCCGGCCATATTGACGATCCTGATAGCGGGCGAAGAAGCAACTTATCGATTGCTGATACTGAGCCAGGTGGTGCTCAGCCTGCAGTTGCCGTTTGCGATTATTCCATTGATTCATTTCACATCGGACAGAACGAAGATGGGTGAGTTTGCCAATGCAATGTGGGTGAAATTGCTGGCTTGGCTCACGGCGGCAATCATCGTTGGACTCAACCTGAAGCTAGCCTGGCAGACTTTGAGCCCGCTCGGGCTGTGGGCCGTGGCGCTGATTGCACCAGTTCTAGGCCTGCTGCTGTGGGTTACGGCTCAACCTTGGCTGCCCAAACCGGTAGCGGTGCCACAAGTGGATACAATGCCTATGCCAGAGATTCCGGCAATCGCACCGCTTAACTACAAGATAATTCTGCTTCCTTTAGATCATTCTGATCGCGATGCGATTGCTCTGGCCCATGCCAGTGCGCTGGCCCGCCAACATGGCGCCAAGCTATTGCTACTGCACGCCGAAGAAGGGGTGACCAGCCAGGTTTACGGCGAGTTAAGCGAAACGGCCGAAGTGGAAGAGGGCACTCTGTATTTGACCCGTATTGTTGCCAAGCTGGCCGAACAAGGCATTCAGGCAGAAGTCAAGATAGTGCACCGGGAGAGCCCTCGCCAAGCCATCATCGAGGCAGCCCGGATCTTTAGTCCCGACCTGATCATTATGGGTGCTCATGGCCATTCCGGGATCAAGGATGTCATCTTCGGCTCCACTATCAACGCGGTGCGTCACGAAGTTGCCGCCCCAGTTTTAATAGTCCGTTAGTACCAGTACAAACCATGGCCTTCACTAGTAAGGTATGGGCCTAAACTTGACCATTTTGCATGCTAACTTTAGCTATTCATAGCGTGGCCTGTTGTCTCTTGCCACGAAAAAGGAAGCTACATCGACATGAAATTAAAGATGATATTAACGCTGTTTTGGGTTTCGACAACCGTCACATTTGCCAATAACATAGCTGGCAATACTCCCCTCTGCCCAGAAGCTACACTTCAATCCTATCTGAACAGTTATGGCAGCGGTCTCTCTGGTGGATCTTGCGCAATTGGACAGTTATCGTTTGCCAAATTTGACTGGGCTGCTTTCAATGTTCTTTCAAATAACTCGTCGCTAACAATTTACGACACGATCAAGCCTGCTGACTTGATCCTCAAACCCGTTGAGGCACGCAACTCTTTCGACATCATCCCTGTTGCTGGCAAAGAAACCCTGTTCAACCGTACTATTAATGCGGGTAAGTCGGAGCGATATTTCTTCACCTACAACGTAGATCCCCCGCCAATTATTGCTGGTGACGAATTATTCCTCGATCCGCCAATTGGCTCGATCTATGGCACAAAGTGGATTTGCGCTGATCAGCCCTTCGCCAACTTGCCTGGGGGACAATCCATTGCGGCTTATGTGCCTGGTCTGAGTAGAGGAGGTTACACTGCTCAAACTTTCGGGTGTGGATCTGGAAGCACTGACGCTTACTTCCTCCAGACAGACGGTGACCCAAGCACTGCAATCGGAGTTCAGTCAAGAGTCTTGTTTTCAAGTCCAGCAGCTTATATCAATGTTCGACTGCTTCTGGACTTTGAACCTGGAACCATTACTGGCTTTGACGGGATCCAAATCCCTGTCGTCACGACTGTTCCGGAACCGGCAACAGTAGTGATGATGGGTATTGCGCTCGCAGGCCTTGCCACAATTTCGAGGAATCGCCGGAAGAGCTAGACAACACGTCCTAAAATGCTACATTCATAGAGATGACGCGGACTTGATCCGCGTTTTTTCTTGAGAGGAGCAAAAGTCGAAGGTGTCTGGATTTTCAAATCATAATTTGAATTTGCACCAGCGTTCTTTTGCGTTCTTGATTGGATTGCTGCTTGTACTCAATCAGGCAGCAACTTCATCAGAGACCGGCGATTTCGTCTTCAAGACCTACTCTCAGAAGGCGTATCTGGCATCACCTCAAAACTGGGCGGCGCTCGAGGATTCTCGCGGTGTCATGTACTTTGGCAACACCGACGGGCTTTTGGAATTTGATGGTATTACCTGGCGAAAGATTACTTTGCCTAATGCCAAAGCGGTCAGATCGCTCGCGCTAACGGATAAAGGCGTTGTATACGTTGGAGGCCAGAACGAAGCTGGCTACCTTACGCAAGATCTTTCCGGTGCCACTCGTTATGTTTCGATCCTGGACCGGATCGACCCCACTGAACGAAAATTTGGAGATGTCTGGAGTATTGTCGCTACGCCCCTCGGTGTTTACTTCAGCACGACAGAACGGCTGATTTTGTACAACCCAAATAATGGGGTAAAGATTTGGAAAGCAAAGGGAAGACTCCGCCGTGCGTTTCTGCTTGAGAATGTTCTGCACGTTCAGGTATCAGGTGTGGGCCTGCACCGTTTAGAA
>JBKJUN010000992.1:0-25121 GCA_046590555.1 Bryobacter sp.
CAGCTTGCACCGTCATACAATTCAGAGGCGTCGGTGGTGCTCCAACGCTCGGTCGGTTCCCAGGCAACAGTCGGGTCAGCCAGCTTCAGGTTCAACTTCTTATCTTCCTCCGGACACAAACTTTCAATTTGAGTGTCCTAGGAAATGATGCCCCCCGCAATAGTTTTTGTACATTGAAACCAAATATTTATTTGGGGATATCGGCGACGTAAACCTGAGTGGTGCCTGTGCGGTCGCTGGCGAAGGCGACTTTGGACTCGTCACGGCTCCAGCTTGGGTGAGGATGTGTCCATTGCGGGCCGTATACGGTGTCTGTGCCGGCTTCCATCCAACTGAGCGTGCTGGAGGACTTGGCGGCGCTGCGGGCGGCCTCAAAGTCTTCTTTGAGGGCATAGCGGGAGGTTTTCCATTGGGAGCCACCGCTCGAGGCACTGGAGTCGCACACGTGGCTTTTTTTGCCTGTAGCGACGTCGATGATTTTGATGCCTTGGTCTGGATGGTTGGTGTCGCAGAGCACTTTGGTGCCGGCGCGGTTGGGGGCGATGTGCCAGCAGTTGTAATCGCAGATGGTGGTGATCTCTTTGGTTTGCCAGTTGAGGCGGCGCAGAGAGAAGGGCCAGACGGTGAAGACGATGTCGCCGGTTTGGCCGAGGAATGTCTCGTGGACGACGAATTCATCGTTGTCGTGCTGGTGGAGGCATTCGAGGGCGGAGCCGTCGCGGCGGATGCGGTGCATTCGGGGAGCGGGGTCGCCGGAGAATTCGATCCATTCGGGTTCGAGGGGATGGAACTGGGGGTGGATGATGGTGCGCGGGTAGGGGATGAAGTGCCAGCCAGTGCCGTCCCAGCGGCCACAGAGGATGCCGTTCTGGCCATCGATCTTGGCGGCAGCGGTAAGCCAGAGGCCATCGGCGCTGATGGAGCATTCGCCGATGGAGGCACCGTCGCGTCTGATGATTTCGGTTTCGATCCTTGTTTTGCGGTTGAGCCTGAGGACGGCTCCGGCGCGGACGTAGCAGAGGTCTTCGCCGTTGGGGTGCAAGGCGGGCGAGAAGGGATGGATGCCGATCTCGCCCTGGGTGAGCTTGCGAGCGGGATTGCCCGATGGATAGGGGCACTCATAGATCTGAGCCGAGCCGCTCGCGTAGGAGGTGTAAAAGAGAGCTTCATCCCCGGGGAAGAAGCTGGACTGCAGGAAGTAGGTCGGGTGGCTGATGGCCGGACCTGTTGTGAGCTGGATCATTTGCGGCCGAGGAAGAGGTCGCGGCCTTTGACGAGGGCTTCGATCTTGCGATCACTGATGCTGCGCTTGAGCATCCAGAAGCCGCAATCGGGGTGGACCCAGCCGACACGACCAACACCGAGAACGCTTTCAGCGCGTTCGATGCGACGGGCGATTTCTTCGGGAGTCTCGATGTGGTTGACCTTGATGTCGACTACGCCAATGCCAATGCGGATGTGGCCAGCGATGTCTTTGAGGGACTCGAGGTCATCGACAGGACGGTGGGCGAGTTCGAGGACGAGGTGATCGACATGGAGTGAGTTGAGGAACTCAACCAGTTGTTGCCAGTGGCCCTTCTGGATGGTCTGGCCGCCGTAGTTGCCGAAGCAGAGGTGGACGGCGCGGGTGGAGGTGATGGCGTCGAGAACGAGGTTCATCGACTTGGCGGCGAGGGGCCAATCTTCGGGGTTGCCTGGGATGTTGGCTTCGTCGACCTGAACGCAAGCACAGGGTAAATCGCGAACCTGCCCGGCGAGGACTTCGCCAAGAGCCATGGTGAGCTTGTCGAAGCTGCCGTAGTGGTTGTCGAGAAGGGTGCGGGCCAGCATGTAAGGGCTGGTGACGGTGAATTTGAAGGGGCCACCGGCGACGCTGGAGGCGAGTTCGCAATCGCCGAGGAGATTGAGCGAACCCTCGCCGAGGGGGCCTTCGACCACGCCTGCGGCCTTGCGGCGGAAGCCCATGGTTTGCTTGGCGGCAAAGGCTTCGTGATCGCTGCGGCCGACTTCGGAACGGATGCCGCCCATAGGCCGGATGAAGTATTCGATCATGCCGTTGGTGTCGGGATGGTTTACGTCAAAGCGGTAGAGTTCGCCATCGGTTGGGAGGTCGATACCTGCTTGTTTCTGGATGTCGAAGACGACGCGGGTGGCATCGAGGCGAGCCTGCTCACTGGGGAGAGCGGCAAGCCATTCTGGAACGGGATAAGACCCGACGGTAGTAGTTAAGATTTCAGGATTAGACGACATAAGGTTTACGGTAATCGCGGGTCAGTAGTTTGTCGGCATCGGGGGCTGCGATGAACTTCATTTTGGTGGAGTCGAAGTCGAGCTTTTTGCCGGTGCGGTAGCTGATGTTGGCGAGGTGGCAGAGGCCGGCGGAGATGGCTCCGATTTCGATGTCTGCGTTCAGATCTTTATAGTTGCGGCTCTTGACGGCTTTGAGGAAGTTCTCCATGTGGGGGGCGGTATCCCAGGTTTTGGTCTGGGGCTTGCCGTCTTCGGAGAGGACGAGTTCTTCACCCTTGTAGATTTGAAAGCCGTTGGCATCGATAGCGAGGATGCCGTCTGAGCCGAAGAAGATGTTGCCGACGGTATTTGTGCCGCGCTTGGCCAAAGGCCAGTCTGGGCCAGAGGGGAGACCACGGACTTCAAACACGATCTGCTGGCCGCCGGGGTATTCGAAAGTGGTGGACTGGGTGTTGGGAGTTTCCTGATCGTCGTCGTAGACGAACTTGCCGCCTGTCGAGACAACAGATTTAGGCCAGGCGAGACCCATGCCCCAGCGGGCGATATCCATTTCGTGGACGCCCTGGTTGCCGATGTCACCGTTGCCAGTATCCCAGAACCAGTGCCAGTTGTAGGCGAAGCGGAGTTCGGTGAACTTGCGCATGGGGGCGGGGCCGAGGAACTGATCCCAATCGATTCCGGGTGGCGGGGTATCGAGTTCTGGTGAGCGACCGATGGACTTGCGGCGTTTGTAGCAGAGACCCTTGGCGAGATAGACTTTGCCGATTGCGCCCTCTTTGATCATTTGCATAGCGCGCATCTTGTGGGCGGTGCTGCGGCTTTGGGAGCCGACCTGGACCATGCGGCCGGTCTTGCGGGCAACCTCGATCATGCGGATGCCTTCGTGGATGTTGTGGGAGGCGGGCTTTTCGCAGTAGACGTCTTTGCCAGCCTGGCAAGCCCAGATGGTGCCGAGGGCGTGCCAATGGTTTGGAGTGGCCATAGAGACTGCGTCGACGCTCTTGTCGGCGAAGACCTGCTTCATGTTGTCGTATTCTTTGGGCTTGGCGCCGCCGGCCTTGACGACAATGGCCTGGCCACGCTCGCGGGCCGCCTGATTGACGTCGCAGACGCCAGAGATGTTTACGAGACTGGGAAGCGAAGAGTAGGTGTTGATGTGGTCGCGACCGCGGCCGCCAACACCGATTTGTACGAGATTTACGCGCTCATTGGCACCCATGACACGCTGTGCGGCAGCGGCAGTTGCGGCACCAAGAAAGAAACGACGAGACGAAGTGGGGGTCAAAGAAATTCTCCTGGGATTCTGAGTGTCATCATACAGTAAACGTGATGAGTTTCTCTCAAAAATTGGCGATTGTGACGGGTGGTGCCAGCGGCATCGGACTGGCAACAGCGAAGCTGCTGGAAGAGCGCGGCGCGAAGGTTGTGGTTTGGGATATACAGTCTGCGGAAGATCCGGTGGACATTACCTCGAATGAATCGATTGCGAAGGCTTTGAGTGGGCTGGAGCGGGTGGACATTCTGATACATAGCGCGGGGATACAGACCTACGGAACGGCGACGACAACGACTGATGAGGTGTGGGAGCGGACGATGCTGGTGAATGTTACTGCGGCGCTGAAGGTGTGCCGGGCGGTGATTCCAAAGATGCTTGAGACTGGGGGCGGGCCGATCTCGCTGGTGGGGAGTGTGCAGTCTGTTGGTGCTGTTGGGAATAGTGCAGCTTATGTGACCTCGAAGCACGCCCTGCTAGGGCTGACTCGCAGTATTGCTCTCGATTACGCCAAGCAGGGGATTCGCTGCAACTGTGTTTGCCCTGGAGCGATTGATACGCCGATGCTGCGGTGGAGCGCTTCGTTGACGGACGACCCTGAAGCAGCGCTGGCGGCCTGTGCGAAGGTACATTTGTTTGAGCGGCTGGGGAAGGCGGATGAGATTGCGCGGGTGATTGCGTTCTTGTCTGGAGAGGATTCGACGTTTATTACGGGGGCGGCGTTTATGGCTGATGGCGGGGCTATGGTGGCTGTGGGCGGGGCGGCGTTTCAGGAGAACGGGACGGCTCAGGCAAAGGTTTGAATTGCAAGGTGGAGAACTACGCCGCTCAATCGAGCCTGATCACTTGACCGGGTGTTGAGCAACACTAGTGCCGCAGGCATAAGTCGCTCCAGATCAGCGAGGCGGTTGGTGCGTCCACATAGAATCAAAATCGAAATCCGTCGGCCATGAAGATTTTACTGATACGGAATCTCCTGATCGGTGGTGATCAAGATTTCGGAATCTGCAGCTTCGGCAGCAGCAAGTAAGACGCCATTCTTCAGACCTGCCAACTTGGCGTAAGCTGCCGTTTGGCAGTTGTGATCCACGAAGGCAAGCCGCAATTTTTGATCGACGCATTCATCCAAAAGGATCTTCATCAGGCGTAATGTGCTTCAAACTACCGCTAGCCGGAGTTCCTTGCATTCTTCCAAGACCTGAACTGCAAGTTCTCGGCTGATCGTGGGGAAGCCTTCCAGAAACACATCGAGTGAATCGCCGCTCTCTATATAGTCAAAGAGCGTTTGCACAGGAACACGAGTGCCACGAAACACGGGCACCCCATGCATCAATTCAAGATCGCGTGTGATCGCTTCTTGCATATTTGTATTGTCACTCAAATCGTGGATCTGAAGATAGCCCTTCAATAGCGGAGGGAGGGAGCCGGTGCCGTTTTTAAGAGAACGGCGCCGGCCAAGTGAGAGTTTGAGTTAGTAGACGGGCTCGACGCTTTCGGCTTCGAGGATTGTGGCGATAGAGTGGAGGACTGCGGCGAGGCGGACGCTGGCGAGGATAGTTTCCTCTGGGACGCCCTTTTCGCGAAGTACTTTTTCATGAGAGGCAACACAAGTTCCACAGTTGTTGATGGCACTTACGGCGGTGCACCAAAGCTCAAAGTCGAGGTGATCGGCACCGTGTGCGCGCATGATATTCATGCGTAGCTTAGCGGGAATCGTCGCGTACTTTTCATTGGGTGTAAGATGCAAAAAACGATAGTAGACGTTGTTCATGGCCATGATGGTGGCGGCAGCTTTGGCGCCGGTCATCTGCTCGGGAGTAAGGTGTTTTTCTGCCTCGGTGAAAATCGTTTCGGTGACCTCCATGTTGCGGCAAACAATGGCTGAGGCTACGAGCGTACCCCACGTTTGAACCGGTGTGAGTTCGGGTTGATTCACTAAAGAACTAAGGTTCAGTTTCATGTCTTTGGCATAAGCCGGGAGTGAATCGAGGAGTTTTTGAAAGCTCATATTTTTTACGGGGCCTTAGAGCTTGATGACTTCTTCGCCGGGCTTCCAATTGCAGGGGCAGAGCTCGTCGGTTTGGAGAGCATCAAGAACTCGGATTACTTCCTGAGGGTTTCGGCCGACGCTCAAGTCATTGACCATGACAAAACGGATGATGTTTTGAGGATCGACGATGAAGGTGGCTCGCTGGCAGACACCGGCGTTGGGGTCGAGGATGCCGAGGGCGGTGCTGAGTTCACGCTTTACGTCGGCGAGCATCGGGAAGGGGAGGTCTTTCAAGTCTTCATGATGGGTGCGCCATGCGAGATGGACAAATTCGCTATCAGTAGAACCACCGAGAACCTGGGCATCACGATCTGTGAAGTCGTTATTTACGCGGCCAAAGGCGGCAATTTCAGTCGGGCAGACGAAGGTGAAATCCTTCGGCCAGAAGAAATAAACCTTCCATTTGCCGCTGTAGGAAGATTCGGTTATCGTCTCAAAAGTCTTATTCTTTTCGGTGCTGACTGTTGCAGCTACCGAGAAACTGGGGAAAGTTTGTCCCACACCAAGCATGTTAGAAACCTCATTGTGATTTAGAAATTATTGCCGGATCTTGCCAGAGCAGTTGCTGCAGAGCCCGAGCACTTCCACACTAAAGCGATGCACAGTAAAGCCCTTTGGAAGCGCTTTTTTTAGGCGAATGGGAATAATATCGGTTTCATCGATATCTTCAATCGCCTTGCAGTTGGTACAAACTAAATGGTGGTGTGGGTCGAGATTGCTTTCGAGGCGCAGCGAACCGTGATGGACGCTTAATTCCCGCAACAATCCATGCTCGACAAAGATCTTTATGTTGTTGTAAACCGTGGCCAGAGAGAGCGAAGGAATCTTCTTCCGCACCCGCTCAAAGACTGCTTCAGGGGCCGGGTGATCGCCCATCTTCATCAGTTGCTCATAGATGACGAGCCGCTGGTGAGTCAGAGAGAGACCCGCCTGATGGCAGCGCTCCCGGAGATCCGCCACGGAGAATTCCGGTGAGACTGCTTTCATAAGTCTTATTATTTTAGAATTGTTCTAATTTGTCAAGCCAGGGATCACCATGACGCCGATGCTGCTGGACATAGCCTTGGCGCGCCATAGGCGGTGGGTGGCCTTTTGGAAATCTGCTTCGCGGGCTTCATTGATATTGGGGACGAATTTCTGGGGGTTGCGGTCGACCAGTGGAAACCAGGTGCTTTGGACCTGGATCATGAGGCGATGGCCTTTGCGGAAGCTGTGGTTAACGTCGGGGAGTTTCCATTCGATCTTCTCGGCCTTGCCGGGGATGAAGGGCTTTGGAGTTGAGTAGCTCTCGCGGAAGCGGGCACGGAAAACGTCACCTCGAACCATCATCTGATAGCCGCCCATGGTGACTCCAGTGGGATTGGGTGTGGGGTCTGGAAAGTCGCTGGGGAAAACGTCGATCAGCTTGACGATGATGTCGGCATCGGTGCCGGTGGTAGACAGGAAGATGCTGGGAGAGACTGGGCCGGCGAGGACGAGGTCTTCTTCGAGTTCGTCGGTAACGTAGGTGAGGACGTCAGGGCGGGTGGAGGCGTGGCGCTGGTCCATCACCATGTACTCGCGAGTCATACGGGGAGAGATTTGAGGGATGTAGGGGACGGGCTTTGAGGGGTCGCTAGGATACTCATCGAAGGCTTGGGAGGCTTCGGATTGTGCGGTGAAGCTGAGCTTGCCGTTGGAATGGAAGTAGAGCGTCTTGGCCTTGGCTTCTTTGGGGGGCCAGGCATCGTAGCGGCGCCAGACGTTGGAACCAGATTCGAACATTAGAGCCTTGGGGAGCTTTGGGTCAGGGCCGTCTTTGAGGATGTGCTTGAAGTAAGGCAACTCGACGTTTTCGCGATACCACTCGCTGGTCTTGGAGTTGAAGCTGATGTCACCGAGACCGGAGCCGGCGTCGCGGGCCCAGCCGCCGTGGAACCAGGGGCCCATGACGATGCGATTGGATTTGGCAAAGCCTTGCTGCTCAACGTTTTTGAAGACCTGTTGTGCACCGTAGAGATTTTCTGCATCAAAGAAACCGCCAATGGTGAGGATTTCTGGCTGGATATTTTTGAGGTGAGGGCGCAGATTGCGGCTCTGCCAGAATTCGTCGTAATTGGGGTGCTTCATCATGTCTGTCCAGAACTGGACGTTGTTTTTCATGTGGCGCTCGTTGGCATTGTAGAGGGGCCCAAGATCGAGGAAGAATTTGTAGCCATCGGGAGTCTTGTGATCGAAGGCATTGCGATTGGGAAGGGCCGGTTCGGGGCGGGGCTGGCCGAAGGAGTAGAGGAAGTTGAAGGCATGCGGAAGCAAGAGTGCTCCGTTGTGGTGGAAGTCATCACCGGTGAACCAATCGGTAATTGGCGCCTGAGGGCTGGCGAGCTTGAGTGCAGGGTGGGCGTCGATCATGCCTGCGGCGGTGTAGAAGCCCGGGTATGAAATGCCCCAGGTGGCCACGCGGCCGTTATTGTTGGGGAGGGTTTTGATGAGCCATTCAATGGTGTCGTAGGTGTCACTCGATTCATCGACTTCGGTGGATCCTTGCTTGACGGACTTGTGGGGCGTCATGTTGATGAATTCGCCTTCACTCATTACCTTGCCGCGGACATCCTGGTAAACGACGATAAAGCCATCTTTGCCAAAGAGGGGAGAGGGGCCAATATCGGCTTTGTACTGATCTACACCGTAGGGAGCGACGCTGTAGGGGGTGCGATTGAGTAGGATCGGGTATTTCTTTAAGTCGTCTTTGGGCATATAGACGCTGGTGAAGAGGCGCTTGCCATCGCGCATGGCGATGCGGTGTTCGTACTTGGTGTAGTTGGCTTTGATGTATTCGAGGCCCTGGGCGGCGACTAGAGAAGATAGAGCGAGGACAAGCAGAAGCAATCGCATATGTCCGATTGTACTTGGGTGGAGCAATTCGCGAGTTCGTGCGAAGATTCGATTGATGGGAACCATTTGGCTATTAACGATGAGTCTGTTGGCACAGCAGGTGCCGTTGGACAAGGCGAGGCTGGCCAGCCAGGCGCAATCGTTCGCCGAGCAGTTGCCGAATCTGATTGGCACTGAGGTGCTGCATCAAAAGTCGATTAGCTATTCCACGCGGATGCGGATTCGTGTTGGGGAAGCAGCGCTGAAGCCGATTGCACCGAAGATTCGCGAACGAGAGATCCGGTCTGAGCTAGGCTATGCGCTGAGGGGCAAGGAGAGCCCTGTCTGGTATGAGTTGCGCAAGGTGATTTCTGTTGACGGCCGTTCGGTGATGGCACCGAAAAAGGCGCGGGAGCGGCTAGCCTTTGGGCTGAAGAGTGATGATGAGCGGGCCAGGCTGAAGATGATGGAAGAGTTCACCAAGTATGGGCTCGACGGGCTGGCAACCGACTATAGCCTTTCGCTTTTGCTCTTCCGGTTTGGGGAGATTGACAAGATTCGTTTTGAATTGAAGTCTGAAGAATTTGTGGGAGCCGAACGTGTGCAGGTGTTTGGTTTCTCCCGTACCGATGGAGGCGCATTTGTGACCGTGTTTGATGGCAAGCAGGCAATGCAACAGCCACTGAGCGGATTGATTTGGCTGCGTGCATCTGATTTACGGCCAGTCAAGATCAAACTGACTTCGTTCATCACACAGGACAAGATGCAGATTTACGATGAGGGGATCATCGAGTATGAGGGATCGAAATTTGGATCGGTGGTTCCGTTGAGTGTTATTTACGTGCGGCAGGTTAACGGAGTCCTGATGATTGAAACGAAATACGAATACAAGGACTTTCAGAAGTTTGGTGCTGACGCCGAACTCAAATTCACACCATGAAATTTGTTTATCTGCATGGATTCGCTTCATCGCCGCTTTCCCGGAAGGCGCAGTTCTTTGCGGGAAAGCTTCGGGATCAGGGATTTGAAGTGGAGGTGCCCTATCTTGAAAGCGAGGGCTTCCGCAACTTGACCGTGAGTGGGCAACTGAAAGTAATTGAGGCAGTTGCGCAGGGTGAAAGAGTTCGCCTGATTGGATCGAGTATGGGAGGTTATCTGGCAGCGCTTTATGCGAGCAAACACGCGGAAGTAGAGAAGCTGCTGTTGCTTGCGCCGGCTTTTGGATTTGCCGAGAGATGGAAACTTCGGCTAGGCGAGGCGAAGATGGCGGAGTGGAAACGCGAGGGATATCTTGAAATGATGCATTACGCTACGGGGAAGCCGGCACCGGTTGGATACGGATTGATCGAAGATGGGCTTAGGTTTTCCGCTGAGCCTGCATTTACGCAACCTGCAATGATCTTTCACGGCACTCGCGATGAGGTAGTAGATGTGTCATTCAGCCGGAGCTTCATCGCCAAACGACCGAATGCTGTGCTACGTGAGATGCAGTCTGGGCATGAGTTGACCGATGTGATGGAAGAGATTTGGGAAGAGTCGAAGAGTTTCCTGATTGACTAGTCGATTGGCAACATAACCCAGAGTTCGGGGCGACCTGAGTTACAGTGAACGGCTCGATTGAGGAAGCCGAGACAGGGCCAGGATAGATAAAGAGCGTACCGCGCAGCATTCCATGCGCCAGTTGAATGCAGACCATCGCGGAAACGCGCGATTCGTGATTCTACATTGGGTATGGGGTGGAAGATGGTCTCAATGCCAGAATTACGGGTGGGTTCATCGTCCTGCAATTGATCGAGCTCTCTTGCGATGAGAGCAAAATTCGTGTCAGACATTCCATTCGATTTCGCGAAGTGGTCAAGTTCGAATACCCCACGACGGCTGAGAGTGGGCAGAACCAGCAGACCGAGAAAGCTCCAGCAGGTGAACCCAAGAGCAGTGGTGAAGAGCTCTGTCAGTGTAGTGACACCTGCTGAGGGCAGGAGTGAGCTTATATAGAAGCCTGTAAGGTTGAAGCAGATGGCGAGGGCGAGGCCTCTGAGGCGGCTGCCGGTTTTGAGAGCTCCAGAACGGCGCTCGACTTCAAGATCGAGGAGTTCCCTGGGGAGGACTTGCTGCCAGTGAGAAGGAACAATGTGCCGCTCTCTGCCGGGCAGACCAACCAAGCCACCAGCAAAGCCAGCGTCCATGCCGGAGACCATGACGATTTTGCGGTCGTTGATCGATTCAGACCCACTGATGCGGAGACCCGCTAAAAAGCGTGCGAGCCAATCCTGAACTTCGATCATCACTAGCATTATCAGAAAGAGGAAGCCGAGGACGGCAGGACGACCGCCGATGCGCCCAACCTGTAAGAGGAGCAGACCAGAGGCGACCAACAATATTGCTTGGACGAGAAGGCCACGGATATACTGCGAGGCGAAGAAAGAAAACATGAGGCACTGACGGGAAAAATGACAGGGAAGCCAGTAGCCGCCAATGTAGTCTACTGGGATGTGAATGGCAGCGTAGAGGGCCACGATCCAAAGGAGGCCTAGCGTGTCTGATCCGAAATCAGCACGAAAAGCTCCGAAGACTTGGGTAGGCCAATTGAGGAAAAGTCCGAGTGTGGAGAGAATGACCATTAGGCCAACTCCACTGATACCCAGCCATAACCTTGCTCTAGCGTATGTCATACTCTCAATTCCCCTAATAAAGAATCGGATGTCTAAAACGCTCAAAGGGTTGATTTTGTCGCAATCTGGTGACGGTTCGGAATTTGTTGCTCAATTCCGTTTCTTGCAGCTTTACGATTCGGGATCACCGTGAGGAATTTTTCGTTGGGGCTGAAACTTTTCAAACTCAGAGCTTTTTTTTGCGTCTAACAGGGTGGGATGAACAGCCGCTCACGCTTGAGTTTTACAAGAACCAGGAATCGACAGTGGGGCCTACCGGCAAATCCCAAGTCTGATTTCTATTCGTATTCAGCATTAGATTGGCGTGATACGATTAGAGCAAAGTCACTGGAAATTCCAATTTTCATATTTCAGTCTGCAACCATTCAGACTCTGCAAGCGTCCCAAGACTAGCGCAGAGTCGATGAAGAAGACAGAGGAATGAAAAACGTGAGTACATCGACACCAGAACGGGCAGAAGAAATCGTGATCAGCACGGAAAACCAAAAACCGGTCTTAAGCCCAGAGGACCACCTGGCAAGCACTCTTTCGGGTATCAAAGAGGAGAATGTCCTTGTTTCTCTGTGGCAAGGCATCAAGGAAACGATCAGTCCAACGAAGTTGCCTCCACTGGAAGTGACTTCAAAACCGATTCCCGTTAAAGACATCTGGGGACAGACAGCGGGGAATGAGTCCAAGAGTGCGATGGGTTCGATGGCGGTGCATGGGGCTATTATTGCCCTGTTGATATTCTTGTCGACCAGCAAAGAAGTGCAAAAGATTGTCAAGGATTACACTCCACTGGCAGCACCACTGAGCGAATACATTCCAAAGACTCCACCTAAGAAGCAGACGATGGCGGGTGGTGGTGGCGGTGGCGCACGTGATGTTACTCCTCCAAGCAAAGGTAAGTTGCCCAAGGTGGCACCGAAGCAGTTTGTTCCTCCTCAATTACAAAAGATTGAACAGCCGAAATTGGTGATGGAACCGACGATTATCGC
The DNA here is from genome assembly GCA_046590555.1 of Bryobacter sp. Classification (GTDB taxonomy): domain Bacteria; phylum Acidobacteriota; class Terriglobia; order Bryobacterales; family Bryobacteraceae; genus Bryobacter. The sequence continues at coordinate 12,079 of JBKJUN010000992.1, forward strand.
CCAACAGGATACGCTGCCGAAGGTGAATTTGCCGATGTTGGGCGATCCACTTTCTGGATTGAGCGCTCCTTCCCAAGGCCCTGGCTCTGGTGGTTTCGGTAGCGGCAAGGGTGGTGGTGTTGGCCCGGGAAGTGGAGCTGGCTACGGGCCGGGCTCCGGTGGTGGAACGGGCGGCGGTGCTTTTCGAGTTGGCGGCGGAGTATCAGCACCTTCAGTGCTATTCAAGGTAGAGCCCGAATACTCTGAAGAAGCACGTAAAGCGAAGTTTCAGGGTACCGTGGTGTTGTCGATCATAGTCGATCCTTCGGGCAAGGCTCGTGACGTTCGCGTGATTCGGCCACTGGGCCTTGGACTGGACGAGAAAGCTATTGAAGCTGTCATGAAGTGGCGCTTCAAGCCGGGTCTCAAAGATGGCGGGGCAGTGCCTGTACAGGCAACGGTAGAAGTTAACTTCCGCCTTCTGTAGTCAACTTCCTTAAATATTCAAAGCTATAGATCCCGCTGGAATGACCGTCATTCCAGTTGATCTGTATGGCGTACTTTCCGATGGCTTCGCAGTTGAGCATCTTGATGGCAGGCTTGTACATCTGGAAAGGGCTTGGAGCCTGATAGTTGGTTTTCTGCGGCTCTGTGCCGTGGGCTCCGGTACAAACGGCGCAAGGGCAGTTATCGCGAAGAAACGCGAGGCTAAAGCTGCTGTGAAGACCGTCTTTCCAGTCGATTTCAATACCTTTCGACTTTGAGATGGCAATGTGTTCTGGTTCCTGTAAACTCATGATTTCCGTTCGATGTCTCTAACCCCTGGGATGCGCCGCAAAGCAGTCAGGATCTTTTCGAGTTGACGCTTGTCGCGTACTTCGATTTTCATATCAACCACCGCACCTTCGTCACCTCGCTGGTCGTCTCCACGAGCTTCGAGACTGCGGATGTTTGAGTTCTCGCTAAAGAGAATCTGGGTGAACTGCGCGAGCATGCCCGGGCGGTCATCGGTGCTAATCGAAATCTGGACGTCGAAGCTTTCGACCCCGGATTTGGCCCACTCGACATCAATCTTGCGCTCCACCTCATACATCAGATTTTGGACATTGCTGCAGCTCAGGCTGTGTACGGCGACGCCTTTGCCACGTGTGATGTAGCCGACGATGGCTTCACCCGGAATTGGGTTGCAGCAAGGGGCACGGTAGATCATCACATCATTGAGACCTTTGACGCGGAGTGCCAAATTCTTTGCGTCTTTGTCGAGGGTGGCTTGGGTGGCGGGCTGAGGGGTTGATTCGCTCGCCTTCGCCTCCTCCAGTGCCGCACGCTCTGGAGAGAGACGCATGAGAATGGGGCGGGCTTCGATCTTCCCATAGCCGAGGTTGGCGAAGAGGTCTTCGAGTTTTCCGACACCGTAATCTTCGAGTACCTGGGCGAGGATGGCTTCGTCGATTTTAGAGATCGAGACCGAGAGGCGGCGTGCTTCTTTTTCGAAGTACTTCTCGCCTATTTCAATTGCCTTCGACCGCTCAGTGGCATTGATGATCTGCTTGATCTTGTTGCGTGCTTTGGATGTTCTAACAAAGCCGAGCCAGTCTTTGCTGGGCATGTGGCCGGGCTGAGTGAGGACTTCGACGACATCGCCATTCTTGAGTGAGTACTTGAGGGGGACGATGCGGTTGTTGACCTTTGAGCCGACGCAGGCGTTGCCTACATCGCTGTGAATGGCGTAGGCGAAGTCGACGGGTGTTGATTCGCGGGGGAGCACGACCACCTTACCCTTGGGCGTGAAAACGTAAACTTCATCGGAATAAAGATCCACCTTGAGGGTGGACATGAATTCGCCGGGGTCACGCATCTCCTGCTGCCACTCGACGAGTTGCCGCATCCAGTTTACGTATTGTTCTTCGGTGCTCTTGCCCCGGCGGCCTTCTTTGTACTTCCAGTGGGAGGCAACACCTTCTTCTGCAAGGCGGTGCATTTCTTCGTTGCGGATCTGAACTTCAAATGCCTGCCCACCGGGGCCCATAACGCTGGTGTGGAGACTCTGGTAGCCGTTCTGGCGAGGCATGGCGATGAAGTCTTTGATGCGGCCGGGGATGGGAGGCCACTCGTTGTGGATGACGCCGAGGGCGGCATAGCAATTCTTGAGAGAGTCGGTGATGATTCTCAAGGCGAGAAGGTCATAAACCTGCTCGATAGGAATTTTTTGCTTCTTGAGTTTAAGGTAGACCGAATAGGGTCGCTTAACCCGGCCTTCCACACGCGCCGGTATGCTTTCGCGGGCGAGTTTTTGTTCGACGCTCTTCTGTATACCTTCAAGGAATTCCTGCGATGCTTTGCGCTTGTGCTCGATCTGGCCGCAAATGTCGGCGTGGGCTTCTGGATCGATGGCAGCAAAGGCCAGGTCTTCAAGTTCGGCCCTGACTTTACCCATGCCGAGCCGGTGGGCGATGGGTGAGTAGATGTCGAGGGTTTCTTGCCCGATGCGGGTTTGCTTCTCACGGGAGAGGCTACCGATGGTGCGGAGGTTGTGGAGCCGGTCGCTGAGTTTGACGAGGATGACGCGGATATCGCCAACCATGGCCAATAGCATCTTGCGAACGCTTTCAGCCTGTTGTTCTTCCCGCGAGTAGAGCTGAATTTTGCCGAGCTTAGTTACGCCATCGACGCAAACGGCGACTTCAGGGCCGAAGCGTTTGCGGATCTCGTCGATGGTGATGCCTGTATCTTCTACTACGTCGTGCAAGAGAGCGGTTTCGACGCAAACCAGATCCATGTGCATATCGACGAGGATTTGGGCGACGGCGATGGGATGGATGATGTAGGGCTCACCACTCTGGCGAGCTTGACCTATGTGTTGGTCTCTGGAGAATTCAAAGGCAGCACGGACCTTGGCGATGTCTTCTTTAGGGCGGTTGGCGGAAAAAGATTTCTCCAGATGGGCATAACGATCTTCGATCTTGTGTAGATCGTCGACGAGTGCCACAGGAGGGGGCACACGAATATCACCGGGACTGAGTTTAGATTCCATGGATACAAAACAAAGGAGGGGGGCCCTGAGTCAATTATTTCGCCTTCGATGCGGATTGGTCAATAAAAACAAAGTGGCGGGCCCTCGAGGGACCCGCCACCAGAACTTCCTGTGATGCAAAAAACTACTTCTTCTTGATACCCTTACTCTCTTTTTCAAGAATGATCGCCTTGATCTTCTTCGCTTCGAGAGCCTTGGCTACCCAGTTATCAGCTGTGGCAATGTCTTTCTTATAATCTTCGGCATTGTCGGCCAAATCGGCACGTTCACGAATCAGAAGATTCAGATAAGCCATGGCATCATCATAGTTTTTGTCGATTTCTACTGCCTTGCTGAGATGACCGATGCCCTCTTCAACAAGAGCAGCGTAGCCAGCCTTCAATTCTTCACGGATCTTCTTGTCCTTGATCGGTCCCGGATCTTCCTGCTTCATTTTGGCGTTCTCGCGCGCGGCTTTGTACTTTGGATACCATTTGGACCAAGAGATAACGCCGAGACTGTAATATGCCTTGGAGTTTGCAGGATCGATCTCAACGAGTTTGCCGTACCAAACTTTGGCATCATCCATCACGCGCAGCTTGTCCTCAAGAGAGGGGAAGGCGTTGGCCTGGTTGTAGCGCATGGAAGCGATAGATTCGGTGGCCAGCTTGTTTTTGGGATCGACCGAAAGAACCTTCTGGAATTCGTCTTCGGCATTTTTGGCCATCGCCTTGTTCTCGGGAGAATCGGCACCGGGGATCCATTGACTCATGTAAGAGGTGGCCAAATACAAACGAGCAACCTCGAACGTGGGATCGGCATCGATTGCTTCTCTGAACTTACGGGCGGCCTCTTCGTACTTGGTCGCCTTGTATGCAGCAACACCCTTGTTCAGGGCATCCCGCGCCTTCAATTTTTCACAACCACTCGCGAATACGAGCAGACCGAGAGTCACCAGGGCCGTCGCGATTACGCGAACATGGGGCTTAAGCAGATTGAACATTTTAGTCGCTATCCTCCTCGCATCCGGCTATTCGCCGGCTTCCACCTTCTTGGTCATCAAACCAACCTGGTCGATGCCGACGCCTTTAGCGACGTCAATCACTTTGGCGACTTCCTGAAACTCAAGGTCGGGGTCACCTTTCACAAAGCATACCCGCTCCGCACGAGTCTTGAAAATGTCTTCAAGGCGCTTGGACAAATTCTCAAAAAGAACGGATTCAGAGTTGATCTTCAAGGACTTGTCTTTCTCGATGATAATGACGACGGTGCGGTCATTTTCAGGAGGCGGTGGCGAATTTGGGGGTGGTGGCTGTGGCACGCGGGCTTCCAACCCCTTTGGAGTCAACGGTGTAATCACCATGAAAATAATGATCAAGACAAGCAAAACGTCGATCATTGGAGTCATGTTGATTTCACTGCTAGGACCCCCTTTGCCGCCAGTGGACATTGACATATGCTGTGTGTCTCCCTTTTTCTATCTTCGTACTTATTACTTGGCGTCAGCCACGGGCTGTGTGCCTTGAATCTCTTCGGTGATCAGACCCAACTGCTCTACGCCTGCGTTGCGGATTTCGTCGACAACGGTCACCACACGCTCATATTTTGCTCTGCGATCGGCGCTGATGTAAACAACCTTTTCAGGCTTATTGGTTAACATATCCTTGATTTTGGTAGGCATCTGATCAGGTGCCATACGGGTGGTGCCAAGGTAGGTGTCTCCGTTTCTGGTGACGCTTACAAGAATGGCGTCTTCTTTGTCGGCATCCTTCATTGCAATCGGATTCTTAGTCCTGACTTTTTCAACGCTCACACCCTTTTGAAGCATTGGCGTGATGACCATGAAGATGATGAGCATGACTAGCATGACGTCTACCATGGGAGTAACGTTAATGTCAGAGACTGGACCCTCAACTCTTCGTTTTCTCGACATATCCTGGTTTCCTTCTCTTTAGCGGATTCCCATCCTTCCCCGGGTTGAGGCCATGAGGCCTCTTCCCTGGGAAGAATACAAACTCGCGAGGATTCGTTTTAGATCAATGACCCGAAGGCCTAGGCGCGGCGGGCAGCCTGCGAACGCTTGATGAAGTAATCGAGCAGTTCGGAGCTCGAATTGGTCATTTCGATGTCAAAGCCTTCAACCTTATTGGTGAAGTAGTTGAACATCATGACGGCAGGGATAGCTACGAACAAACCAAGAGCTGTTGTGACAAGTGCTTCCGAGATACCGCCGGCGACGGCACCGAGACCGGCGGCCTTTTCACTTGCGATGCCCTTGAAGGCGTTGACGATACCGACGACCGTTCCGAAGAGACCGACGAAGGGACCAACCGAACCGATGGTGGCAAGACTCGAAACACCACGCTTCAATTCAGCGTGAACGATTGCTTCGGCGCGCTCAAGAGCACGCTTGGAGGCTTCGATCGTTTCGCCAGAAATTTCGGTGCTCATCTGATGAGCCTTGAATTCCTGGAGGCCAGCCACAACTACTTTGGCCAAATGCGACTTCTTGTAGCGATCAGCGATCTTGATGGCTTCATCAAGCTTGCCTTCGCGCAAGGCACCGGCGACTGCCGGGGCGAACTGACGGCTCTGGGTTTTGGCGGCATTGAAGGCGATCAGGCGGTCAATCATGACACCGATCGACCAAGCCGACATGATGAAAAGGATGACTACGACGGCCTTAGCCAGGAATCCCATCTGGGCCCACATCGTGAGTACATCGAAGCCGACTTCCTGCAACAAAAGGAAGCCCGAATACTGCATATTGAGAAGCATGCAAAAATCTCCTGCGAATTGTTTTGGTTTTGGGAACTACTATCTATTTGGACTTGCGCCGACAAACTTGGATTACTGGCTTAACGTGAAGTTCACGTCGATGGTCGTAATCACCTCAACGGGTTCGCCGTTGAGAAGCGTGGGTTGATAGACCCACTGCCTGACCGCTTCGGTTGCCGCCTGCACGAGCAGAGGGTGACCGGAGATCATGGTTAGGTTCTGAATAGTGCCGTCTTTCGCGATGACCGCGTTAAACTTGACGACACCTGAAATTCGGGCCTGACGGGCGAGTGGCGGATACATCGGCTTGGGCTGGCGAACCAGTTTGGCACTCTGTACGTTGCCACCGACGCGGATCGGAACTACCGGGGGCTTCGGCTTCGGGGGATCTACCTTGGGAGGAGGAGGGCCAGGGATCGAGTTGAGCAAGCCGCCCATCACGCCACCAGGGACACCACCGGGGACGCCGCCGGGGACACCGCCTGAAACGCCAGTAGACATCGGAAGTTCTTCTTCCCTGATCATGGCGATGTCTTTCGGAATCGTCTTGGGGGCCATCAAAACGTTGGCATTAAACTGCTTCGGAACTACCTTCACCTTTTGCACTTGGACTGGCGCAGGAGGCGGAGGAGGGGGAGGAGGAGGAGGAGGGGCAACGAGACTGCTTCCCAATGCGGCCGCGCTGATTTGCTCGTAATAGATCATCGGAAGAATCACAAGCACGGTCATCAATGTCATTTGGACGAGGAACGAGATCACAATGGAACTTGCTTTCCTCGTTTGGCTCTCTTCAATTAACAGGCTTTGCTCGAACATCCCTAAATCCTTTCCCTAACTTTAGACACCACGGTAAAGGCCGCAGTTCCAAAAGCGGTAAATCTTATTTCGCTGCGAGTTTTTTAGAACCCGCTACTGCAGGTGGTGCCCCACCGGACTTTTGATTGTCCCTGCGCTTCTTCATGAAGTCCTGCCAGAACACCAAAATCGGGCTTGCCACAAAAATCGACGAATACGTTCCAACTAAAATTCCGACAACCAGGGCGAATGCGAAACCATTCAACACTTGACCGCCAAACAACCATAACGCAACTGCCGTGAGAAAAGTAAGACCTGACGTCATAATTGTTCGGCTCAGCGTTTCGTTGATGCTGCGATTTACAATTTCGGTCATATCGCCCTTGCGTCCTCTCTGCAGATTTTCACGAATACGGTCGAAGACCACAATCGTGTCGTTCATGGAGTAACCAACTAATGTAAGGAGTGCGGCAATCACAGTCAAGGAAATCTCTTTATTGAACAAAGAAAAAAGTCCTATAGTGATGATCGTGTCGTGAAAAACAGCAATCACGGCCGCGAAGCCATACACGAATTCAAAACGAAGGCCTACATATATCAACATTCCGGCTAGCGCGTAAAGGGTTGCGAGCAAAGCTTGTGTGCGCAATTCATTGCCGACCTTTGGGCCGACGACTTCGGTATTGCGGACGAGGTACTTGCCGATGTAGCCTTCCTGCTTGATCACAGTGAGAATTTGCGGGGTCATACCGGGAACTCCACTGAGTTCGTCAAAGCTGGAAAGGATGCCGCCCTTTTGTTTGTCCCGGAAACTGAGGACCCCGGTGACCAACTTGCGCAAGTCCTCATCACTGATGAAGACGCCGGCCTTTTGAAGGGGCAAATTAAGCCTCTCGTAGACCCTTGCTGCGGCTGCGCCGGTGAAATCGAGCTTATCTGCCTGAGAACTGAAAACGCTGGCCAGAGTGTCCTCGATGGCTTGGCGCGTGGATTGTAATTCACGATCGTTCTTGATTTCGGTCTCGATCATCAGTTCATTGGTACCTTGAACCGAAATCACCGAAATTTCTCCGGGAATCTTTTTACTGAGAGCGGCTCGAATGGAGTCTTCACTTGGCTTCTCGGCGAACTTCACGTAGAGCAGCGTGCCGCCCTTGAAGTCGATCCCGTAACGAGGACCACCCTGAATCACCAAGCTGATCAAGCCAGCGGCGGTAAGCAATAATGAGAGGCCGATGAGCGGCCACTTGTTGCCCATGAAATCGAAATTTGTATCGCGAAAAATCTGCATGCTGCCTAAATCCGGCTGGTGTGCAATCTAAGTTGGACACCAGCCATTCCTTTCTGGTTCCCGCCGGAATGAAAGAATTTATCACTCAACAGCGGAAAAAATATGAATTTCTTGTACTGAGCTAAATGCTCAGGGTCGTAATCTTCTTGTTTCCGCTCATTTCCCACTCGAAGATAACCTTGGAGACGAAGACGGCGGTGAACACGTTGGCCAGCAAACCGATGATCAGAGTGACGGCAAAGCCCTTCACGTTGGTGGTGCCAAAGATGAAGAGGAAGGCGCTTGATACGACGGCAGTGACGTGGGTGTCGATGATGGTGAGGAAGGCGCGGCTGAAGCCTGCGTCGATGGCGGCGCGGATAGCCTTGCCGCCGCGAAGTTCTTCGCGGATTCGCTCAAAGATCAGCACGTTCGAGTCGACGGCCATACCGATGGTGAGCACAATACCGGCAATGCCTGGCAGGGTGAGCGTTGCACCGACGTAGGCGAGGACCGCGATGAGGATGAGGGCATTGAGGATGAGGGCGACAGTTGCGTTGATGCCCGACTTCTTGTAGTAAACAAGCATGACAAAAACGACTGCGACCAAGCCGACGAGGCCGCTCATGAGGCCCTGGCGGATGGAATCGGCACCGAGCGAGGGGCCGACGGTTCGCTCTTCGAGATAGACGACGCTGGCCGGGAGCGAGCCTGCACGCAGGACGAGGGCAAGATCGTTGGCTTCCTGCTGGCTGGCGGCACCGGTGATCTGGCCATTGTCAGAGATCTTGTTCTGGATGGTGGGGGCGCTTCGGACCTGGCCGTCGAGGACGATAGCGAGACGCTTGTTGATATTGGCTTCCGTGAATCGTCCAAAGCGGCCGGCGGCATCCTGGCTGAGCACGAAGGTGGTGACCCAACCGTTGTTCATTGTATCTTGCGAGGCGCGGGAGTCGCGCAGGTCGCGTCCGGTGATGATTGGAGCGCGCTTGAGAAGGAACCAGCTCTCCTGGCTACCCATTCCACGGAGGGCCTTTGTGCCGGGAGGCAGAATGCCGTTGAACTGATTGAGCATCTGGTCGCGGGTGGCGAAGGGGCCTTCGTTGACTTCGTAAAGCTCAAGCAGGGCGGCAGTCTGGAGGATCTGCTTGATGCGGGCCGGATCGTCGACGCCGGGCATCTGGATGAGGATCTCAGGGACGGTTTCGGCGGCACCACGCTGCTGCACACTCGCTTCTGCGAGGCCCAAACCGTTGATGCGGCTCTCGATGGTGCGGATGGCGCTGGCAACGGTCTTCTTGCGCAGATCGAGCGCGGCCGTGGTCTTCATCGTCATCTTGTAATCGCTGCTTGAGGTGCTGGTGATGTTCCAGTCCGGAAAGCGTTCGTTCATCAGACGGCGGAAGTCGCCTGCCTTGTTGATCGAAATGCCTTTGCCAATGATCTCGATCTTGTCGGCATCTTCGATGCTGCCAGGTTCGTTCCGGTCAAAGTTGCCGTAATCGATGGCGGCTGTCTTGAGCTCGTTTTTGATGCGGTCGATGAGCTGGTCGGCTTCTGCCTTGAATGCGTCTTGTACCTGAACCTGCAGCACCAACTGGCTGCCGCCCTTCAGATCGAGACCCAGCTTGATGTTGTTGTTGAAGTTGTCGACCAACTCCTTCTGATTCTTGGGAATCCCGATAATGCCGTATAGGCACACCAAGGTCACGCCAACAATCGACGCAATCTTGATCCACAAACTTCTATCCATTACGAAAACCTTCCTGCTTAAATTCCCACCCGCCATTCATTGACGGCGCCGGTGAGCTAACTACTTCGCGTCTCCGCCTTCTGGCAGGATGACACTGGCAAGACTTTGCCGTGCAAACCGAAGCTTGACGGCGTCGGGTTTGACACGGATCACGAGGCTCTGATCCTCGCTATTGATCGAAACAATTGTCCCGATGATTCCCCCGTTGGTCACTACCTCATCTCCATTTTTCAAATTGGCAAGCATTTCCTTGAGCTGCTTGCGCTGCCGTTGGGCAGGGAGCAGAACGAGAAAATACATAATTCCGAACATTGCCACGATGGGCAAGAATCCGAGCATCTGGCTTGGAGAAGCCTGCAAAAACAGGGCGGGCAGTGTCACGATTGATATTCCGGGGTCTTCCTAGAAGATTCTACAGTCTTTTTCGATCTTTTTCGATCATTCCGTGGATTCACGTTTTGCGCCGGAGCGCATCTCTGCTAAAAACTGTGGAAAGCTCCCATTCAGAATACTACCCCGCATGGTGCGCATGATGTCAAGGTAATAGCGTAAGTTGTGAATTGTGGCCAAAGTTGAAAAAAGAATCTCCTGGGCCAAGAACAAATGGCGAAGATAGGCCCTTGAGAAGTTTTTGCAGGTGTAGCAGAAGCATTTGGGGTCGAGGGGGGCGGGGTCGTCTTTGAACCTGGCATTTTTGATAATGATGCGGCCCTGGCTGGTAAAAAGACAGCCGTTGCGGGCGTTGCGGCTGGGCATCACACAATCCATCATGTCGACGCCACGGGCCACATATTCGGGTAATTCTTCGGGCAAACCGACGCCCATGACGTAGCGGGGCTTGTTTGCGGGGAGCATCGGGGCGACGACTTCGGTCATCGCGAGGCTGTCAGGCCGGGGTTCGCCTACGCTCAAGCCGCCGATGGCGTAACCATACGCATTCAGTTCCAGTAGGGATTCTGCAGAGGCTACCCGCAAGTCCTGGTACATTCCACCTTGAACGATGGGGAAAAGTGCGTGGCTTTGTTCGGATTCTGCGCGGGGACCGCGGTAATAGTCGAAAGCGCGACGCGCCCAGCGGGAGGTCATCTCCATGCTTTGACGAGCTCGTTCGTAGGTGGCAGGGTATTCGGTGCACTCGTCAAGCACCATCATGATGTCGCTGCCGAGGGCGAGCTGGACGTCTACGGTGCTTTCTGGCGTGAAGACGTGGCGGTCGCCGTTGAGGTGGCTCTGGAACTCGACGCCTTCTTCGCGGACTTTTCGCAGTTCGCTGAGGCTGAAGACCTGGAAGCCACCGCTGTCGGTGAGAATGGCGCGCGGCCAGTTCATGAATTTGTGGAGGCCGCCGAGGGCTTTTACGGTTTCGTGCCCGGGCCGGAGGAAGAGATGGTAAGTGTTGGAGAGGATGATGGGGGCGTCGATGTCGTCTTCGAGATCACGCGGCATTACGCCCTTGACGCTGGCCTGGGTGCCAACGGGCATGAAGATGGGAGTCGGGATTACCCCGTGCGGGGTGTGGAGTTTACCTGCGCGGGCGCCAGTGTCCGGGCACACGGCCTCCAGTTCAAATTGAAAGGGTTCCAATCTTCTATGGTATCCGCCGATGCTATCCTCACGCCATGCAGCCCATTGGTCGCTTTTCGTACCTGTTTTGCGGCGTGCTTCTGGTTATCGTCAAGTTTGCGATTGACGCGCTGGTGGCTGGATTTTTCGGTCGGCCCTGGTCGGTATTACTTTATTGGTCACCATTCAACCTCAGTTTGTTTTCACTCCCGGTGCCTGAGCGCAATTTCGCACTGACACTTGCGGCTGTTTCGATTCCTTTTACGGCGCTTGGAATTTGGCTTACAGTTCGCCGACTCAGGACTCTACGGCTTCAGCCCTGGCTGTCCATTCTTTTTTTCCTCCCGGTAGTGAATCTGATCTTTTTTGCTTTTCTGACGGCTACCCCAGAATTCTCTCTGAATCCGTTACCAGCATCGTCGCAACCCAAGACAGGCTTGCTTGAAAAGGATTCCCCGTTTACGTTTTTCGCATCAATTGGCGTTGCAGCCCTTTGTGCTTGCCTCGCTAGTTGGCTCTGCATCCATGCTTTTTCGGCATATGGTTGGGGCGTATTTCTTGGCGTGCCCTTCGGGGTTGGCCTGCTGACCACTTTGCTGGTATCGATTCCTGCTGCACGGAGCTTCGAATATTGCTTCTGGTCATCGGTTCTCGGCTTGGCTCTGGCGGGGATTGGACTGATCGCCGTCGCATTTGAAGGGTTGAGTTGTCTCATCATGTGCGTCCCTCTGGCGCTGCCGCTGGCTGCGATCGGCGTGCTTGTTGGCCGCGAGATTGTTCGCCCTGGGCAACAACCGCTGGCGAAGCATTCCACGATCGTGGCTTTGGCGATGGTGACTTTGTGTCCGCTTACGGCAGCAACAGAAAGCTATTGGAAACCATCAATGGAGGTGTTTTCGGTAGTCACCGCAGTTGAAATCAATGCACCGCCCGAAGTTGTCTGGCCCAAAGTGATCGCCTTCCCGGAATTGCCGCCACCTACAGATCTTGTTTTTCAATTTGGGATTGCCTACCCAATTCGCGCGCGCATCGAAGGAAAAGGGCCTGGGGCAATACGCTATTGCGAATTCTCGACTGGGCCCTTTGTGGAACCGATCACAGAGTGGCAGCCCGCCCGCCTGCTTGCCTTCAACGTCACAAGCAGTCCAGCGCCGATGGAAGAGCTGAGCCCTTACAAGATTCATCCGCCTCATCTGGATGGCTTTCTGCAATCGAAGCGCGGGCAGTTCCGGCTGATACCACTTAATGGCGGGCGGCGAACGCGCCTTGAGGGCACCACGTGGTACAGCCAGGCACTCTACCCTTCTGCCTACTGGCAAATTTGGACGGACGCGATCATCCACCGGATCCATCTGCGGGTGCTCAATCACATCCGTACTCTTTCAGAGCGCTCGGGCTAAACTGGAAGATTCAAGAGACTCCATGGCCCTCAGCCTTTTCAACACACTTTCCCTCAAGGTAGAAGAATTTACCCCGTCTGACGGTCGCAACGTCCGCATGTATTCGTGCGGGCCGACGGTCTACAACTACGCTCATATCGGCAACCTGCGCACCTTCACCTTCAACGACACATTGCGGCGCTGGCTGCGGTATCGCGGCTTTATGCTCAATCATGTGATGAACATCACCGATGTGGAAGACAAGATCATCCGCAAGTCGATGGAGCTTGGAATCCCGATGCGTGAGTACACGCTCAAGTACGAGAAGTTTTTTCTCGAAGACATGGACACGATGCGGATGGAGAAGCCGGAGAAGATTGTCCGCGCCACCGAACACATCCCCGAGATGGTGGAACTGATTGAGACTCTGCAGACGAAAGGCTTCACCTACGATTCAGACGGCAGCGTTTACTACCGCATCAGCAAGTTCCCTGGCTATGGCAAGCTGTCGCA
>JBKJUN010001001.1:0-6648 GCA_046590555.1 Bryobacter sp.
CTGCGATTGCGTCACGTGTTGGTTAGAGAGACGAATGCAAGTGAACCACTGATGAGGCCTCGAAACAGATCTACAGCAGACATCAAAACTGGAGCGCCCCCGCTCTCCGGGAAAGACTATGGCGGAAACCTGATTACTGGCCATACGGTGTCCGGGGTACAGGTGGGGTGACTCTGGCCTTGGCTCTGATATGGAACTTGAGAACCGGGTTGGCGCTGACAAGGGAAAAGGCACAAGCGGAAGCCCCGCGAGGCCGAAAGTACCAATGCGCCAGCTAGGGGCGGACCGTTCCGTAGTAGCGACGAAGCGGGGTAACTCCCGTGGAGCGAAGGGAGCAGGTCACCCGAATCGAGATCATAAGGGTCAACGGGCAACCGGAGGAACTCGCCGGTCTTGGTGGAAGGCGGCAACCTTCAATGGGTGGCACGAGCCGTGTGCCGGAAAACGGCACGCACGGTTGTGTGTCCAGCGATAGGCTGAACCTAAGGGGAGTGGTGCCAGTCCTCGACCGCACTGAAAGGGGGATTTTAGAAACGGGTGGGCGTAAGCCTGCACCGCGCTAAAATCCTACCTATGGCTCAATTGGTGGTTCGTTGGAAGGATGGAGCGGCTGGGCACATCCCGCTTTTGCAAACGTTGCGGCCCGATGTGGTTGTTTCGGAGAAGGCGGTGCCGGAGTTTGAGAAGGCCGGATTGAAAGTGGTTGCGAGTGCTGCGCTGGGGCGTGTGGTGACCGATGGATTGTGGCCCGGGATTCGGCGGGGGCCATCTCGCCGGGGGCGGGAGGTTGAAGTAGCCAGTGCGAGCAGTGAACCGTGGGTGGATGCCAATGGGTATCTGGTGGCTTATCACCGGGCGCTTGACGCGAAGACGCCGGTGTTGCTCGCTTATGAGGCGAATGAGAAGGCTGGGGTGAAGCCAGATGTCGAGATCCCTTACGGGACGACAGAGTTGGCTTTGATTGAAGCGCGCGTTGGGGGCGGCAATTTTGTGGTGGATCTGCCTGTGAGGTATCGCGAAGGATTGATCGCAGGGGAGGCGAAGGCGACAGAAGCTTTGAAGTCGCTGGCAATCACTGCGGCCTGGCTGACGCAGAATGAAACTTTGTTCGGGCGGCCAGCGTTGTCGCAGGTGATGGAGATGGTGGAGTCTGGTGGAGCGACTCGTGAGATTGCAAATCTGTTGCACCGCCGCGGGGCGAGCCCGTTATTGTGCGGGGCTTTGCCAATCAATGCCAAGCCACTGGCGCTCGTTGTTGCCGGCCTGAAACAGATTCCAGTTGAATGCTTTAAGGTCGCAGAAGAAGGCGGCCTTGTGGTCACGGATCAGAAGGCTTTGCCGAGCATGACGTTGATTCGGGAAGAGACGGACCGTGTGTTTTGCCGTTTGGGGAAGGGGACTGTAGTTGCCTACCGGAGACCGATTGTTGACCCGAGTGAATTTGCGATGGACGTGATCGATTTGATTACGCACCGAAGGAGAGCAACGCGGTTGTGGAATGCTCTATCAGCGATTCCTCTGGCGACGGAGGGAGAGCGGCCAGGGGAGGCGCTTTTGCATGTGGTGAACTATGGTTCGCCGGCGCGAGAAGAAATTCAGGCCCATATTCAAGGGCATTATTCAAAGGCGACATTGCTGAGCCCGGAGAAGTCGCCGGTTGTGCTGAAGACGGTTCGTCGCGGGCCTTCGACAGAAGTTTTTTTGCCAACGCTAGAGCGAGTGGCTGTTGTGCGATTCTCAAACTAAGGAAGCTCCATGGATATCAACCGCCGTCAAATTCTCGCGATGGGTGCAGCCGCATTTGCCCCGATCCATATGCAGGGAGCCCGGATCCCCAAATCGCAGTTTGCGGTGCATCCTTTTGTGGAAGCGCACCCTAAGGCTGTGTTCATCAAGCGGACGGCGGTGCCTTCGAAGACGGATGGACCGGCAAAGCTGAAAGAGGGCTTGAGTTTTGCACGCGAGGTGCTGATGCCGGTGGATCAGGCGGGGATCCCGATTGGTCATCGAATCATTCTGAAGCCCAATTTCACTAGTGTCCGGAACAAACGTCCGGATGTGGAGAACTGGGGCACGGGGACGGATGCGCAGTTCTATGAGGGCATCGTGATGGGCCTGAAGGAACTGGGCGTGAAGAAGATGTCGTTTCTTGAGGCTAATGGATTTCACACCTGGAATTATCGTGGTCTGATCGATATCAATGAGCGGCATGGCGTTGACATGAACGAGCCGGACCGGCGGGAACGCAATTTCAGGGATAGCTACGAGATGACCTGGACTAAGGTGCATGACCCGGTGGTGTACAAGCGAATTCCGCACTTTGCTCCAGTGAACCAGCCGGACACGTGGTTGTTGAACATTGCGAAGTGGAAGTCGCATGGCATGTGTATGACACTTTCCACGAAGAACCTGCAGGGGTTAGTTGTGAAGCCGTTTGTGCGGTTTTGTCCGGGTTGGAAGATGGTGACCGGTGTGCCGGCGTTTATGAAGCCCGACATTCATGGGGAAGTAGAATCGCGAGTGAACCGGTACTTCGAGAATCACCGTCAGTTGGGCTATGCGCGTTATGACAGCAAGGCTGATCTGAGCCCGATGAATCAGGAGATCTGGGCACACAAGACTTGTGACAATTACCAGACGCTGAACCCGGGGCTGAACATCATTGAAGGCATCTATGGCCGTGATGGCGATGGCTTCGGGATCGGCAACGATGTGCTGACCAATTTGGTAATGTTTGGCAAGGACCGGCTGACGCTGGACATGATCGGCATGTATCTTGGCGGGCACGAGCCGGGCAATGTGAACCTGTTCCGAATTGCCAAGGAACGCGGATTACTAGGTTCGTTTAATCCGTGGGATGTTGAGATCTATGAATGGGTGAACGGAACGCCGGTTCCACGGAAGTTGAATCAACTTACCCGGACTCCGCTGAAGACTTATTACCTGCAGAAGGATAATGAGCCAAAGTTCCATTTGGTGAATGACCGCTTCGACTACGACAAGGTGAAAGTCTAGATCTGGCTTTGGTGTCGCGGGCCTTGGGAAATATTCAATTGTGAAAGATCTGTGGTCTGTTGGGGCCGGGTTTGTTGATGTTGGTTAGGCAGCTAGCTTAGCTTCGCGATGTTTGTCAAAGATTTCGCGGGCTTCTGGCATTAGGGCAATCAAACGGATGGCGAGGATGCCTGCGCTGGTTTTGGTGAGGTCGGATTTGCGGACTTCGAACATGGGGAAGGTGGCTGGGATGTCCATGGCGAGTATTCGGTCTGTCTGGATTTTCTTGACTTCGGTAAGGGCATTGTCGGCGCGGCGCTCTTGGGCGGCACTGAGTTTGAGGATGCGCTCCATTTGTGTGAAGAGTTTTTCGCTATTCGGTTCGTTCACCCAACGGTCTTGCGAGTCGATCTCCATTTGCCGGGCAAGGTCGGATTGGAATAGGGCGAAGACGTAACGCTCGAAGGCCTGGAGTTCTAGTTCGCCTTCGGGCAGGCATTGCTTGAGGAGTTTGGCCTTGAGGGCGTCATATTGGCTTCGTTGGTGCGGATTGTTTTCGAAGATGGTTGTTGGGCTGGCTGTAAGCCATGACGGATGCTGTTGGACGCGGAATTGGGGCGGTTTTTGGGCCGGTGGACCCCTTTGCGTTCTGCCTGTTGGCATAGATTTGAGGTTGTGTAGACATAAGTATCCTGATTCCTGATTTCAAATTGAAAGAGGGGCGCAAGTGCGCCCCTATGATTGAGAAGATATCAGTCGAGTTGTGGAATCCGAACCATGGTTTTTGGATCTTATTGGTTCTGTTTGGAATTTAGTCGCATTTTTTCTGTGAGCGAAAATTCGGTGGTGGATCCACTCTGTTGGTAAAATTGCGCGGGTGCTGGCTTGAAGTTGACCCGTTTCTTTGCGTTTTTCGGAAAATCTGGGATGTTTCCCAGGGAGAGATGGGAAGATCACATGGCAATGCAATTCAGGCTTAAGTTGTTTACTGCTAAATATTTGGCCGCTTTACAGCATAGCTGAGATGAACAGACTCATTTTGTCCAGTTGACGGCTATCATGGAGAAAACCGTTAAAAAAGCCAATAAAAAGCATAGTGACGCGTCAGACTGACAATTTTGCCCGATGAAGCAATCGAACAAAGGGTTCTCGAAGGAGAACTCAGCGGAGGCTGCGGAGGGAAGGGCATCGGCCAAGGAAACGACGCAGAACCTCGCAGGAGCCCGACACACAGCGGGGAACGAATGTATCAGGGATTAGGCGGCGTGCGCCAAAGAGCGCGGGAGAACAAGCAGGAACGGTTCACCGCTTTGCTGCATCATCTGACGGCTGAATTACTCAAGGAAAGCTACTACGCCCTAAAGCGGAACGCGGCACCTGGAGTGGATGGCCAGAGGTGGAGCGAGTATGAAACCGGGCTGGAGGATCGGCTGAAAGATCTTCACAGCACTGCCCCCCTTCACTTCATACCCCTCTTCCAAGCTCAAATAATAAGATTTTGCGGATCACAACAATTTTCAGAAATCTTTTGCCCCTAACCCACTCATTCCATTTAAAACCGCCAGCCTCAAACTTTAAGCCCAACTGCGCATCGACCAGGCCATCGATACCGTCTTGCCCACACCAGCACCCCTACCTACCGGCTCAGAATACCGGTGCACCCGTAACCCTCCGCGCCTTCGAACACCTCGAAAACTAGAATCCCTCTTTCGCACGGCAAGAGGCCCGCGAACTCCGCCTCGCCTCCCTCTTCCAGCACACCCTCGGCCGCCTCCAATCCATCCGTGACAAAAAACTCAGGAACGGAACCAAATTGGCCCGAGACCGCTTAGCTTTCGCTGCCAAAACCAGCGTCCAACATCCACACTACAACCCCCACCCGGCAACAACATCGGGCCAGCTCCTTGACATCTGAACCCGCATCTACACACCGCATTGGACGACGCCCAAAATGTCTCCGGCGGGAGAGCCCTCACACAGCCTCTCCCGCCAGCCGCAGTAATTCAATCTAATTCGACCATCACCGCCCCGCCTCTTGGGCATTGCCAATTGATTTGGCTTTTACAACATGATTACCATGATTGTCAGCATAGACAACCTCGATCGAATCGTTGCCCCCCAAAACACCACTACCCTCCGATTCTGGCCCCTATCAAGCCATGCCACAAAAAAAGAGGTTAAGGGCTAAAACCTACCTTACTGATCCTTGACAATTGAATATGAACCCAATCCCCGCTAGGGCACAAAGCACCGGGTGTCTCCATCTACGGAGCGCCCGCCTCGGGGAGTGTGCGAGAACACGACTCGACTCGGACGACCACCTTTTCGGCCCCTAACTTTCAAAAACTCAAAGTAACATGGCCCTGTTTCCATGCGTCTCTTAATAACTACGCTCGTGCATTTATTCTTCGTCGCAATCTTACTAACGCCATCCCTGTTCGCCCAAAGCGCTACCCTCCGACTCGTCCCGCGAGTCGAACTCCCACCCGTTATCGACGGCAATTCCGCCGCCTTCTGGGCCGACGGTCAACTTCACCTCTTCCACTCAACAGGCGTCCCACACCTCTCCTCCGGCCCCGATCAATTCAGCCTCGCAAATACCCGCAAAGTAGATTTCAATTCCAAAGAGAACAGCCCCGTCTGGTTTGAAGCCGTCTGGCGCGACAATGACGGCACCCTCTTGCTCTTCTACCACCACGAGCCAGAACAACGCTGCGGCAGTTCCAACCTCACCGCCCCCAAAATCGGAGCTGCCATTTCCCGCGACAACGGTGCCACTGTCCAGGACTTCGGCATCGTTCTTCAATCCGGCGACCCCATCGACTGCAATGCTAAAAACGGTTTCTTCTCCGGCGGCCACGGCGACGTCAGCGTCATCCTCGACAAAGACCGAAAATTCTTCTATTTCTTCTTTACCAACTACGCCGGCCCCACTTCTTCCCAAGGCGTCTCCACCGCCCGCATGGCTTTCGAAGATCGCTTCGCACCCATAGGCAATGTCAAAAAGCTCTACCTCGGCAAATTCGAAGAACCCGGCCTCGGCGGCAAAGTCTCTCCCATCTTCCCAACCACTCGCTCCTGGCAAGCCAAAGACACCGATTCCCATTGGGGCCCCTCCATCCACTACAACACCCACCTCGACAAATACGTCATCCTCCTCAACCGTTCGTGCTGTAACCCCGGCTGGCCTCAAGCGGGCATCGACATTACCTTTAACGCCGATCTGAGCGACCCCTTCGCCTGGCGTCCCCTCCAACGAGTGCTCGGTCCTGGCGACATAGCCCGCCAACCCGGCTACTATCCACAAGTCCTCGGTCTGGAACCCGGCGGCACAGACAACCACGCTGGACAAACTGCGCGCCTCTATCTTATGGGTCTCTCAGACTTTGAAATCACCTTCAGCCCAGAGGATCCTCAACCTGGAGAAGAAGAAGATGGCCCCTGCGACAACCCCGACATCCCCTGCGTGATAAACAAACCTTTGCTTCCCAGTCCAGTCATCAAACTCCAACGCAACCCCGCTATGCTCTGAGGAGCATGATCCGGCCATAATTCCTTCAACTCGACGCCTTAGAAGCCCTCGACGCATAAAAAAAGGGCCCGCCCTCATCAGATAGGATGAGGCGGCTGGCCTCGACTGAACGTCGGCGTTAA
>JBKJUN010000092.1:0-1722 GCA_046590555.1 Bryobacter sp.
TCAAGCCAAACGAATCACTCGCGAGCCTTCGGGCTCGCGAGTTTTCTTTTTAGCGGCAAGCATTTGCATCGTTCTTCACAAAGTAATCCCGATACTTCTTCGACTTCTTGTCCATACATCCAACCAGCTTCAACAATTCCACTTTCCGAAACTGCACCGGGTGACTTTCGCTCTGCAACGAAATCGACCCCTCCTCAAGCAGTTTCCCATCTACCTTCACTGCCGAATCGTGTTTCGAAACATTTCCCCCACCCACTTGTGGCCGCTCATACTTCAACACAGAAACGCCTTCTACCCGGTGATCAATACTCTCCCCGCCCTTAACCACCACTTCTACTCTCACCCATTGGTCGCCATCGTAGGTCTTTGAATTCGAATTCAGACAATGGGGAGTAAATAGCTTGCCCTCCCTTTCGACGTTCGTCCCAGGCGTGCAGAGGTTGGCGGTCGTGCGAGGCCCCTTGCCCAAACCACCCAGCAACTGCATCTCGATCGAAATCGGGAAATCCTGATCTTTCTGCATCGTCTCGACTGGCTGCCCGTGCAACATAATCCCGCTGTTGCGAGTGGCCCAAGCCGGCCCATCCTTGGCCTGATCCCCAACAAATCGATATTCGACGGCAATGATGTAATACGAAAATTTATCTTTATAGAACAAGTGTCCGAACTGGTTCGCAAACGAATCATAGCCATCATAGGAGACAGTCAGGTACCCATCCTTGACACGAAAGGTATTGCCGAAGTTCTCACCCACGGCGTGCCCGGCAATCTTGGGAGTCCAACCCTTCAGGTTCTTTCCGTTAAAGAGCTGTATCCAGTCGCTCTTCTTTGCCTCAGCCATCAAAGTACTGCTAATCAGGGTCATCAAGAGAAGTGTTTTCACGCCGAGCAGTATACATGATATGAATAGTGTCGATGCTGAGCCGCCGCAGTCTGCTGGGCACCCCACTCCTCGCCGCACAAACCCGCGCAACCCGCTTTCAGATGGCCGCCATGACTCTACCCTGGTCGATGTTCTCATTTGAACGTGCACTAGAAGGCATACGGTCCGCCGGCTTTACTCATGTCGCCTGGGGCGTCAACCATCAGTCGAAACCAGTCCTCGCGGTGGATGCCGCACCCAGGACAGCAGAACAACTCGCAGCCAGTTGCCGGAACGAGGGCCTCGACCCGCTAATGATGTTCTCAACTGTGAATCTCGAAGCTCCGAACGCATACGACGCCCACCGTCGCCGCATCGATCAGGCCGCTGCAGCCCGAATCCCCTACTTGCTCACCTTCGGCAAGACTGTCGCCGGCGGCCGCGACACCTTCATCGACAACCTCGCGAAACTCGCCCCGCACGCCCAACAGACCAACGTCTCTGTGCTGATCAAACAACACGGGGGCAACACGGCCACCGGCCAACAATGCGCCCGCATCGTCGAACAAATCGGCCATCCCAAAATCCAGATTTGCTATGACGCCGGCAACGTCCTCGACTACGAGAACCAGGACCCCATCGCCGACATAAAGACTTGTTGGCAACACATCCGCGCCTTCAACATCAAAGACCATCGCAACACCCCGCGCGACGAAGATTGCGGCCCCGGCTTTGGCGAAATTGATCACTATAAGCTGTTCAGCCCGGTGCTGAATACCGGCCTCTCCATTCCGCTCACCTTTGAAAACATCTTCGAGCCCTTGGTCCCAAGGCCAACAGATCCAGCCCGCATCGACCAG
>JBKJUN010000096.1:0-3193 GCA_046590555.1 Bryobacter sp.
CGGCGAGGTCTTTGTCACCGACGATGGCGCTGAAACCGACCTCGACCTCGGCCACTACGAACGCTTCACCCACACTCACCTCTCACAAGCCAACAATCTCACCAGCGGCCGCATCTACGAACGCATCATCTCCCGCGAGCGCCGTGGCGACTATCTCGGCAAGACCGTTCAGGTCATCCCCCACGTCACCGACGAAATTAAAGCCAACGCCCGTAAGGTAGCTGAAGGCGTCGACATTGTCATCGTCGAAATCGGCGGCACCGTCGGCGATATCGAATCCCTGCCCTTCATCGAAGCCATCCGCCAGCTCCGTCACGAACTCGGCCGCCACAACAGCGTATTCGTCCACCTCACACTGGTCCCCTGGATCGCTGCCGCCCAAGAGCTCAAAACCAAGCCCACCCAACACAGCGTCAAAGAACTCCGCGCCATCGGTATCCAGCCCGACGTTCTCATCTGCCGCTCCGAGCGTCCTCTCTCTGACGACCTCAAAGGCAAAATCGCCCTCTTCTGCGACGTAGACGTCGATGCTGTCATCGCCGCCCCTGACGTCTCGAGCGTCTACGAAATTCCCCTCGTCCTCGCCGACCAAAAGCTCGACGAAAAGATCCTCGAACTCCTCAACCTCGAGACCCCGCCCTCGGATATGTCCAACTGGCTCGCCATGCTCGATCGCATGAAGAACCCCACCGACGAAGTCGACATCGCCCTCGTCGGTAAATACGTCGAATACGAAGACTCCTACAAGAGCCTCAAGGAATCCCTCCTCCACGGCGCTACTGCCCACAAGCTCAAGATCAACTTTAAGTGGATCGAAGCTCAGGAACTAGTCTGGCCAGACTGCAAAGCTTCTCTATCGCAATACGACGGAATCCTCGTCCCCGGGGGCTTCGGCCCCCGCGGCATCGAAGGCATGCTGCAAGCCATCCGTTATGCCCGTGAAGAGCGGGTCCCCTATTTCGGCATCTGCCTCGGCATGCAAACCATGGTCATCGAGTACGCCCGAAACGTTTGCGGCTTGAGCGGCGCCGATTCAACAGAATTTGATGCCGCCCCCGCCCATCGCGTTATCTACAAACTCCGCGAGCTCAAAGGCATCGACGAACTCGGCGGCACCATGCGCCTCGGCGCTTACGACTGCAAACTCGCCACAAACTCTTTGGCCCGTCAAGCCTACGGCGAAGCTGAGATCAGCGAGCGCCACCGCCATCGCTACGAATTCAATCGCGAATACCAGAAGATCCTTGAAGACAATGGCCTTCGCATCACCGGCGAATCCCCAGACGGCGCATACGTCGAGATCTGCGAGATCCCGGGCCACCCCTGGTTCCTCGGTTGCCAGTTCCATCCCGAGTTCAAGTCCAAGCCTCTTGAGCCTCACCCGCTCTTTAGTGCCTTCGTAGTGGCATCACACGCCAACCGGCAGAAGCGCCTCGCCCGCCTCGCTCAACCGCTTTTCACCCAATGAAATTCACCCTCATCGCCGGCCCTTGCGTCATCGAAAGTGCCGAGCATTGCCACTTCCTCGCAGACTCCATCCGCAGCCTCGTCGGCGACTTCATCTTTAAAGCCAGCTTCGACAAAGCTAACCGCTCCAGCATCCATTCCTATCGCGGCCCCGGCCTTAAGGAAGGCCTTGCGATCCTCGCCTCCATTCGCACCAAAGGCATTCCCGTTCTCACCGACATCCATGAAGCGTCTCAGGCTGACGAAGTAGCAGGCTCCGTCGATATCCTCCAAATCCCGGCCTTCCTCTGCCGCCAGACCGATCTGCTGATCGCCGCCGGCCGCACCGGCAAAACCGTCAACGTAAAGAAGGGTCAATTCGTTGCCCCCTCCGACATGCGCAACGTAGTTGACAAGATCCGCTCCACCGGCAACAACAACATCATTCTCACCGAGCGCGGCTCCAGCTTCGGCTACAACAATCTGGTTGTCGACATGCGAGGTCTCAAGATCATGCGAGACCTCGGCGTCCCCGTCATCTTCGACGCCACCCACAGCGTCCAGACTCCCGGTGCCCAAGGCACCACCAGCGGCGGCACCCCAGAATTCATCCCGACCCTCGCCAAAGCAGCAACCGCCGCCGGCGTCGACGGCGTCTTCATCGAAACCCACGAGAACCCGGCCAAAGCCCTGAGCGACGGAGCCAACGCACTTCCGCTCAGCCAACTCGCCGCTCTCTGGCACCAGCTCGAAAAGATTCATGCCGCCCTCAACGAATAGCAAATCAAAAACGTCAGATACTGTGAGTAGATAATTTTATGTGGAATCGAATACAGCGCAACTCCAGTCGCGGCTTCTCGCTGACAGAACTTCTGATCGTCATCGCGATCATCCTGATCATTGTCGCCGCAGCCCTGCCGCGACTCACCAAGGCTCGCATGTTCGCTGAAGAAACGGCAGCAATCCGCGCAGTCTCCGTAATGCACACCGCTCAAACTCAGTATTACTCGCAGTACGGTCGCTATGCCACCGCCCTGACAGAACTCGGCCCACCGGCCAGCGGTTCCGCTGGCCCGTCTGGAGCCGACCTCCTCGATCGTGAACTCGGCGAAGGCCGAAAAGGCGGCTACCTCTTCAACCTGCAGGGCAACCCGCAAGGCTACGTCATTAGCGCTCAGCCAAAGCAATTCGGCACAAACGGTAGCCGTACCTTCTACTCAGACCAGACCCAAATCATTCGCAATCGCAACTCAAACGAACCAGCAACCGCACAGGACTCTGAGATCGGTTCTTCCGACAAACCCGGCGCTGACAAAAAGTAGTCGGCTCGAACCTCTACATCCAGAAATGCCACTTCTTGGTCCAAATCACATAAAAGCTGAGAACCAGATTAGTAACTGCGTGCACAAAGATCAGATCGCCCAGGCTCTTGGTCCGAGTCATCCACCAGTTCCAGATGATTCCAGTCAGTAGCCCCACTTCCCAATAAGGCCCGTGTTCGACGGCAAACAGCGCCGCCACGATCCAGAACGACTGCCGGTCGCAGCTCCCCATCGGCAGCTCTTCAAAATCCTTCTTCACCAGCCACCGCAACATCCATGCCCGCCAGAACAACTCCTCAAGAATCGGAACCAGGAATGCGGCACTAATCGTCCGAAACAGCAACAGCAGCGGGCTCGCCAGTTGCTCCGCGCTCAGTGAAATTTTCACTTCGCCCATTACCGAATTCGTAAATAGCCAGTGCTGA
>JBKJUN010000194.1:0-3453 GCA_046590555.1 Bryobacter sp.
ATCGGAATCATGGGAAAGACGCAAGGCGTAAGCACTGCGGCCAATCCGAACCCGAATGCCAGCAGCAGAAATTCCCCCAGCGACTGCTTCGGCGCAGAGCTCTGTGTGTTGGCTGGAACTGCAGTGAAATTGAAATTTGCGTCGAAGCTCACCTGCTTCTTGCGCGGAGGCAGACACTGTTTATCGTCGCAAGCCTGATATCGAACCTCAACGACCAAGTCGGCTGCATTGGCCGGAATGTCTTTAATCGCTTTGGCTACTAATGTGAACTCAACTGCACCGTCGAAGGTCTCTGTATCGGAGCCAAAGTTCACATCACGCTTGCGAATCGGTGCAGGCTGATCCACGCGAACCACTTCGTATGGAGCACCTTCAAGGGCCTGGATCCTGGTTGGCTTGGGAGGCGGTGGGGTGGTGAGCGAGTAGAGGTGCCAGTGTTCATCGAGCTTGGCTCGCACGGGGATCTTAAATTCAGAACCGGCTTTGGTTTCGGGGATGGGCCCGAGTGCCCAATGGATAGGGTCCAGTTTTTGAGCCGAAAGGCTGAGCAGGCTCAGTGCAAACAGGAGAACGACACGACGCATATCTCTATATTGTCTCGCAAGCGAAAAGAGTTACGCCGAAGCTGCAGAATCGTTTAGGCCAGCAAGGCCTTCTTCGATCTTTTCGTTCACCCGATTGGCTGAGTATTCGGCCGCAACCCGGATTGCGTTTTTGATCGCATTTGCATTCGAGCGACCGTGGCAAATGATGCAAACACCCTTAACGCCCAGCAGCGGTGCCCCACCAAACTCAGAATAGTCCGTGCGCTTCTTCAGATCACTGAAGGCGTTCTTGGCTAGGGCGGCACCAACCTGACGCGTGATCGTAGAACTCAGACTTTCCTTCAACATATGCTTGAAAACTTCAACCAAGCCTTCACTCACTTTGAGGGCAACATTCCCAATAAACCCATCGCAAACAATCACGTCGGCCAGGCCCGTGTACAAGTCACGGCCCTCGACATTCCCAATAAAGTGGATCGGAAGTTGCTTGAGCAACGGCGTCGTGTCATGCGTGAGCGCATTACCCTTGTGTTCTTCTTCGCCGATCGAGAGCAAGCCAACGCGTGGCCGGTGAACACTAAAAATTGCGCGGCTGTATATGTGTCCCATGAAGGCAAACTGAGCCAGCATCACAGGCGTGGCATCAACGTTGGCACCCACGTCGACGAGGACGGTAGGTGTGCCCTTTAGCGTAGGGAATGCAGTGGCTAGAGCAGGGCGCGAAACACCCCGGATCATGCCCTGCACCATCTTCGAGGTTGCCATAACGGCACCAGTGTTGCCAGCGGAAACCATTCCAGCGGCATGACCATCCCGTACAAGACGAGCAGCCACACGGATAGAAGAATCCTTCTTGGTCCGCATGGCTTTGGCGGCAGAATCTTCCATCGTGATCACTTCACTGGCGTGAGTGATGGTGATGGGCAGATTCTGCCATTTCCCGTGTTGATCGAGTTCATCGCGGATGATCTGTTCGCGGCCGACCAGATTGACGGCTACGTTTAGACTCCGCACGGCGCGAAGCGCGCCTTCCACTTCGCTCTTGGGGGCATGATCGCCGCCCATGGCGTCCACGGCAATGGTAATCATTTACCGTTGGTCAATGGCTTAATACTTTTCGACTTCCAGGACAGCGCGGCCCTTGTAGAATCCGCAAGCGGGGCAGGCGCGATGGGGGAGCTTGGAGGCACCACAATTGGAGCAGTCGCTACCGATGGCACGGGTTAGGCCATCATGGGCACGACGGGTGGAGGTGCGGCGCTTCGAGTGACGGCGTTTCGGATTAGGCATTTCAGTTTCCTTATACTTGTTTCTTCAATTTTAATTGTTGTAGCGCGGTCCAGCGGGGATCAACGATCGCCTGCTCACAATCACACTCGCGCTCATTCCAGTTCTCACCGCAAGTGGGGCACAATCCTGCGCAATCCTCACGGCAAATCCTCTGCATTGGCAGTGCCAAAAGCACCTGCTCACGCAATACTTCTTCCAGCTCCAGCCCGGCTCCCTCGTAGAAGGCAACAATGGCTTCTACGTCATCGAGACTCGCTTCTTCCGGCGCTGCATCTACAGGCATCGGAGCGTAAACCAAGTCGAAAGTCTCAGAAATCGGCCACTGATACGAAGCCAGACAACGATCACAATCCAGTTGCAGTTCCACATTAAAGTGGCCTGTCAAACGGATCTCTTCGAGAATCTGTCTCAGTTCAGCCTGGGCTTCTACCTTAAGCGGAGAGGTCTGACGCAACACCGCATCGAGAAAGTCGATTTCGCCAATCGCAAACTCTCGCGAGATGCACAGGGGACGCAATTCCATGTCCCGCACATTCAAATACATGCTTACCTCCTCGCCCGTTGGCGAGCCACAAAACCTTTAGTATACCTGATCTAAGCCTTTCGCTGCAAATTCGCCTTGCAATTGGCGTGCCGGATCTCAGTTCATTCTATTTTTCAACGGTTTAACTTCGCGGGCTGCGATCAAGTGAACGATGATTTCTTCCAGCTTTTCGCCATTCTTCAATTGATGGCTAACGATTCTGGCCCACGCGCGAAGCTCCGAAGAGTAGAAATCCTGCCCCACACGTGCGGAATCTTCCACTAGTACTCTCATCTGTGATTGTACGGTCGCCTGATTCCCGCTGGCCGCGCGCAATCGGTTGATCATATCGTCAAGGGCGAGTTGCCGTTTCTCTGAAC
This sequence comes from Bryobacter sp., assembly GCA_046590555.1. GTDB lineage: Bacteria > Acidobacteriota > Terriglobia > Bryobacterales > Bryobacteraceae > Bryobacter. The sequence continues at coordinate 2,739 of JBKJUN010000194.1, forward strand.
GATCCACAACTCCGTATACGTCTTTCCCAATTACAGTTCCATCTGAAAGCGTGATCGAGTCCAGTTGGATCTCAACCCGCTGGGCACCTGCCATGTGCAGAGGACTGTTGCAGACTTTGTTGTCTGGGGGGGAGCCGTTCCTGGCCGGTGTTGGATTCAAATATCTCGTCAGATCCGCGCTTGGGGCCATTAACAGCAGGCTCGATGAGGTAGTGCCGAAGATCATCTCGTTCACTCCGGTTTGCACGACTTCCGATCCCCTCAAAACGATAAGGCGCATCACCATCGAGACGATCGTTTCATTCGACTGGTTTTGAACGCCGATCAAATAAGGCATGGCGGCCTTACACTGGCCGAGGCGTTGCGCCTGATCGGATTGGTGGCTGAGGGCACGCTCAGCTCCTGTTGTCATCGAGTAGGCAGTGATGTTGTGCGCTTCAAGACCCGTTGGAAGCGAATAAGTGATCAGCGGGAGAAACATGGCTCAACTCCTTAAAAAGCGGCTGTAGAGATCCTTTACGATTCCGACGGCTGCCTCGGCAGCCTTCCGGTCTGGCTCTTCGCTCGGGTTGTTGTAGCCTTCCATCTCTCCAGCGCCCATGCTCTGAACTACAATTCCATCCCTGCGCGAAAGCACGAAAACCCCATCATACATAAACCCGTAGTTCACCTCAGGCTGCGGAATCAGCCAGGCGATCTGCCCTCGCACAGGCAC
>JBKJUN010000293.1:0-11358 GCA_046590555.1 Bryobacter sp.
TTTGTGGACCGATTATCACTCTTATAGTGAGCTGCCAAAGATGATTGATCCGCCTTCCGGGTGGGTGCAGAACACGAATGACCCGCCTTGGACTTCAACGCTGCCGGTGATGGATTCCACCAAGTATCCTCCTTATGTTTCTGCACGCGAGTTGACGATGCGCACGCTGTCTTCGATTCGGATGTTGAGCAAGGACGAGAAGCTGAGCTTCGAGAAGATGGTGGCTTATAAGCATTCGACGCACCTGGAGTTGGCCGACCGGATGCTCGATGATTTGCTGGCTGCGGCTCCTGATAGTGCGGCCAAGAAAGTACTGGCTGCCTGGGACCGGAATGCGGATAATGCGAGCCCAGGGGCGATTCTGTTTGAGACGTTGATGCGTGTGTTCAGGCCTGTGTATACGGTGCCGGCTGACCCGAAAGATCCTTTGAAGACTCCGATGGGGTTGAAGAACGCAGCAGCTGGGGTTGAGGCTTTGGCCAAGGCCGCTGTTGAAGTTGAGAAGAATTTCGGCAAGCTTAATGTGGCTTATGGCGATGTGAACCGCTTCAAGTTTCGTGGTGCGGATTTTCCAGGAAATGGTGCCGATGGGGCGCTGGGGGCTTTCCGTGTAATCCGGTTTGGGCCGAATCGTGCGCCTGTTCATGGCGATACTTTTGTGGCGCTGGTGGAGTGGCTTAAGGCCGGGCCACATGCGCAGGTGTTGGTGAGTTATGGCAACTCATCGCAACCAGGGACGAAGCATGATGTGGACCAGTTGCCGCTATTGAGCCAGAAGAAGCTTCGCGATGCGTGGCGAACGCGTAAGGATATCGAGAAGCATCTTGAATCTAAAGACGTGTTTTAGTTGATGATCTTGTCGAGTAGTTCGTAGCGGGTTCGGGTCTGATCTGCCTTGGCTTCGGGCTTCTCGTCGAGGTTCATGTAATTACCGGTTTTAACTTCGGGCCAGTTGGGGAGGCCTTTGCCGTTGGGGTTGCCAGTTTTGATGAAGTTGGCGAAGTATTCCTGCATGGCTTTGGATGTAGCGAAGTCGGCTGGTTCCCAGGCGTAGACTTTGTTCGATTCGAGGTTGCCCAGGGCGTATTCGATTTCGGCGGAGTGGACGGCACCTTTGGGGCGGGGCGGTGGAGGTGTTGTGCTGTTGCGGGTGACGCCTCCGGCCGTGTTGGCGGTGGCTCCGGCGAATTCGGGTGTCATCTTGGGGCGAGGCCGCGTGTAGTAGTAACGATAAACTGGCTTGCCGCCGGTCTTGGATGCACTCTCGATCCAGCGCCAGGTGGAGAGGCCGGTAAATCGGTCTCCGGCGAGTTGGGTGGCAACGGCTTCTACGTCTTCGTCCTTTGTGACTGGATAGGCTTTGAGGAGTTCCGCAGCGTGGTCTGGATAAAGCTTTTCGACTGCGGCTTTGAAGCTGGCGACGGTCTTGGGAGAGTTGCCGAGGACGGTGCGGACATTCTGTTCTTCTGAGTTCCAGCCAGCGAGGAGTGGGACGCGGGCTTGCTTGCCTGCTGCGAATAGTTTGGCTGGAGACTCAGGGAAGAAGTAGCCATCGGTGATGACGTTGAAGCGGGGGGCACCGGGTTTTCCTACGGCTTCGAGGAGTTGCTTGGCGGGGACTTTGCGGAGGTCGTCCAGGGTGTTGAGGTTAAGGGACGTTGCGAATTTCTCACCTTGCTCTTCGGCTTGCTGGAGGGTGGTGCGGGCATTGGCTGAGAGGGCAGAGCCGCTTTCGCCGATTGCGGCAACGATAAGGTCGCGAGATAGGGGTGAGACCATCTGGGCACTGGATGAAGTGGAACCTGCAGATTCTCCGGCGATGGTGATGTGGTTGGGATCGCCACCGAAGGCGGCGATGTTGGCCTTGACCCAGCGGAGGGCAGCGGCTTGATCGAGAAGGCCCCAGTTGCCGGAGGCTTTGTGCTCGGACGCGGCTGTGATGGCAGGGTGGGCGAGGAAGCCGAAGATACCGAGGCGGTAGTTGACCGTTACCGAGACGATACCTTTGCGGGCCATGCTCTCGCCGTCATAGCGGGGCTCTGAGGCGTCGCCAGCCTGGAAGCCGCCTCCGAAGAAGTAGACGAGAACGGGGAGACGGTCGTTTACCTTCTTCATCGGAGTCCAGATGTTGAGATGGAGGCAGTCTTCACTCATGCCATTGGCGCGGAAGTTCATGTCGCCGAAGAGGGGGAGTTGCATGCACTGCGGGCCGAAGCGCTTGGCGTTCAGCGTCGCTTCCCAAGCGCCTGCAGGGACTGGAGGAGCGAAGCGCAAATCGCCGACTGGGGGCTTGGCGTAGGGGATGCCCCGGAAGATCTTCACGCCTGAGGAAGTTTCGCCTTCTATGGAGCCCATCGGCGTTGTGAGCATGAGCAGTGCGAGGTACGCGATCATATGCCCGACTTTATCGCATTTGGCGGCGGCTAGCTAGAACGATGGTGGTTCTTGCGAGGCCTGGGATGGACTTGAAGATTTCGCTCAGAAAATGGTCGAGGTCGCGGGTTGAGTCTGAGACGACTTTGAGGAGATAGTCTTCGTTGCCGGCGGTGTGGTGGATCTCAAGGACTCGCTCGAGTTTCATGACTTCTTTGAGGAAGTCGGCTCGGCGGGCGAGGCGAGATTACGTTAAGCCAGGAGAGGCTTGACGACTTTGCCGAAGACGTCGGTGAGGCGGAAGTTGCGGCCCTGGAATTTGTAGGTGAGCTTGGTGTGGTCGAGGCCTAAACAATGTAGGAGCGTGGCCTGGAGGTCGTGGCAGTCTAATGGGTCGCGGACGATGTTGTAGCCGTAATCGTCAGTTTCTCCCCAGACCTGGCCTGGCTTGATGCCGCCACCGGCCATCCAGATTGAGAAGCAGCGCGGGTGGTGGTCTCTGCCGTAATCGGCTGCAGTGAGTCGGCCTTGACAGTAGACGGTTCGGCCGAATTCGCCTCCCCAGACTACTAGCGTATCGTCTAACATTCCGCGTTGTTTCAAGTCTGTCACCAGGGCGGCTGAGGCTTGGTCTACTTCTTTGCAGCGCTTGGGGAGGCCTGTTTGCAGGCCGCCGTGGTGGTCCCAGTCGCGATGGAAGAGTTGGATCGTCCTCACGCCGCGTTCAGCCAGGCGTCTTGCGAGGAGTGCGTTGGCCGCGAAGGTGCCGGGCTTCTTGGCGTCTTCGCCGTAGAGGTCGAAGGTGGACTGCGGTTCTTTCGACAGATCGGTCAGTTCGGGGACGCTGGCTTGCATCTTGAAGGCCATTTCGTATTGGGCGATGCGGGTTGAGATCTCGGGGTCGGCGTAGCTGTCGAGTTGTTGTTGGTTGAGTTGATTGAGAGTGTCGAGGTAGGCGCGGCGATCGTCCCTGGTCATACCTTGTGGGTCGCTCAAGTAGAGGACTGGGTCACCTACGGAGCGGAACTTTACTCCCTGGTATTTCGAAGGAAGGAAGCCGGAGCCCCAGAGCCGGTCGTAGAGGGGTTGGCCACCGACGCCCTGGCCGGGGGAGATCATTACTACGAAGGCAGGGAGGTTTTCTGATTCTGCGCCCAAGCCGTAGCTGAGCCAGGATCCCATCGAGGGCCGACCGGCGATTTGCGCGCCCGTAAGGAGGAAGGTAACGGCTGGATTGTGGTTGATGGCCTCTGTATGTAGACTTCGAATGATCGTGATGTCGTCGGCGATCTTGGCAGTGTGCGGGAGGAGGTCTCCGATCCAGGCACCGTTTGAGCCGTGCTGCTTGAAGCCGAAGCGCGAGGGGACGATGGGGAAGTTGGCTTGAGTGGCGGACATGCCGGTGAGGCGCTGGCCTTTGCGAATAGATTCGGGGAGGTCTTGATCTGCGTACTTGGTGAGCTGGGGTTTGTAGTCGAAGAGTTCCAGTTGTGAGGGGCCACCGCTTTGGAAGAGGTAGATGATTCGCTTGGCCTTGGCGGGGAAGTGCGTGGGAAGGCCCTTGCCCATGAGTTGCGTGAGGGCGTTGAGGCCGAGGGCGGAGCTGGTTAGGAATTTACGGCGGTCCATCATTATTGCCTTGTGATCGTTTCGTCGAGATTGAGGAGCATGCTGGCGATTTGGGTCCAGGCGGCTAGCTCGGTGCGGGGGAGCATGCGTGGCATGGGGGCTTCGCCTTGATCGAGGAGGGCATTTGCGTCTTTGGGGTTGGCTTCGAAGCGCTTGGTAAAGCGGGCTTTGGCGGTCTCGATTAGAGCTTGTTCTTTTTGGGTTGGCTTGCGGTTGAGGACTAGCTGGTAGGCGTAGTCGATGGGGCGGGGGCCTCCTTCTTTGAGGATGCGCTCGGCTAGCTTTCTTGCGGCTTCGAGGAAGGTGACATCGTTCATCAGGTTGAGTGCCTGAAGGGGAGTGTTGGTGCGGGTCTCGCGGACGGTGCAGGCTTCGCGACTGGGGGAGTCAAAGTTCATCATGGAGGGAGGCGCGATGGTGCGCTTCCAGAAGGTGTAGAGGCTGCGGCGATAGAGGTCTTCGCCGTGGTCTTGCGGGTAGCCGCCGCCACCAGCCAGCTCTTGCCAGAGGCCGGCGGGCTGGTAGGGCTTGACGCTGGGGCCGCCTTGTTTTTCGACCAGTAGACCAGAGACGGTGAGGGCGTTGTCGCGGATCATCTCAGGAGCTAGACGGTAGCGCGGGGCACGGGCGAAGAGGCGGTTCTCTGGGTCTTTTGTTATTAGCTCCTGGGTGAGTTTGGAACTTTGCCGGTATGTGTCGCTCATCACGATTTGCTTGATGGTTTGCTTGACGTTCCAGCCGCTGGTCACGAAGTCGACGGCGAGAGTGTCGAGGAGTTCCTGGTGGAGGGGCCATTCGCCTTGTGAGCCAAAGTCTTCGACCGTCTTGACGATGCCGATGCCGAAGAGCATTTGCCAGAAGCGATTCACTGTGACGCGGGCTAGCAGGGGGTTGTCGTTCGAGACTAGCCAGTTAGCGAGGCCGAGGCGGTCTTTGGCGTTGCTAGAGGGGAGGGCTGAGGGGGTGGCTGGTTCGACGGGTTCGCCATGGGCGTCGTAGGCTCCTCGCTTGAGCAGGTAGGCCTGGCGCTTGGGGCCTTCGCGCATGATCATCAGCGTGGGCAGGGTCTTGAGGTAATCGTCGTATTCGGTCTGGATTGCGCGGAGGTTGGTTAGCTCGGCGGGCTTGGTTTGGTCGAGGTAGGCGAGACGGAGTTTTTCTGGAGACGCGGTGGGGGCGAGGGCGATGACTTCCTGGGGGTCTAGTTCTCGCTTGTAGATGCGGACGTCTTTGATCTCGCCCTTAAAGTACATGCCGTTGCCTGCGCCAATTTTAAGCGGGTATTTGAAGTTCATCGGCCAGTTTAGTTCGTCGAACAATACCTTGAGCTTCTGGGGCTTGCCATCGATGTAGATGTGGACACCTTTGGCGTAGCGGCTACCGTTGTAGGTGGCGACTATGTGTTGCCACTGGTTAAGGGCTACGGGCGCTTCGGTTTCGATACGCATGCCGATGTCGGTCCAGCGGAAGACGACGTTGAGACGGACGTGGCCGTTCATGATGTAGAGGCCGTGGCCAGAGCCTTCGGCATAGTCTTCGGCGATGGAGAAAATCGCACCGGTTTTTTCTTCGGGCTTGGCCCAGGCCGAGAAGGTGAAGGGGCTGAGGTAGTTGTAGACGACGGTGCCGCCCTTTTCTTCAACTACTCGCTTGCCGTCGAATTTAGAGGCATCGCCTTCCAGCTTGTTCTGATAGGCGAGGTCTTCGGTGGGGAGCCAATCTGTTGGGGGCTTGAATTTAGCTATTTGTTTTTGCCAGCGGGATTCGGCTTTCTCTGCGGCACGGCGGGCTGTGGCGAGCTTGGCTTCAAGCTGGACTAGTTTGGCTTGCTGGTCGCGGGTGGGGGCCTTCATGAGCGGTTCGTCGTTACCCCAGTTGTAGACGAGGCCTTTTTCTTCGAGGTTGTTGAAGAAGGCGAACATGGAGTAGAAATCGCGTTGGGTGATGGGATCGTATTTGTGGTCGTGGCAGCGGGCGCAGCCCATGGTCATGCCGAGGAAAACTGTGGCTGTGGTTTCAGCGCGGTCGGCCACGTATTCGACTCGGAACTCCTCCGGGACGATGCCGCCTTCGGCACTGGTGCGGTGGTTGCGGTGGAAGGCGGTAGCCATCTTTTGTTCGAGCGTCGAGTGGGGGAGGAGGTCTCCGGCGAGTTGCTCGACTACGAACTGATTGAAGGGCTGGTTGGTGTTGAAGGCTTCGAGGACCCAGTCTCGCCAGCGGTACATGTCGCGGACGCCGTCGGATTGGTAGCCGTTGGTGTCGGAGTAGCGGGCGGCTTCGAGCCAGCGCCAGGCCATGCGCTCGGCGTAGCGCGGGGAGGCAAGGAGGCGGTCGACCTGTTTCTCGTAGGCTTTGGGTGAGGTGTCTTTCTCGAAGGCGGCGAGATCGGCTGGAGTTGGCGGGAGGCCAGTGAGGTCGAAGCTGAGGCGGCGAAGGAGCGTGGCTTTATCGGCCTGTGGGGAGGGCTTCAGGTTGAGGGCCTGGAGCTTGGCTTGTACCAAAGTGTCGATGGTTGCGCCTTGTGTGCGTTGTGGTGGGAGGAAAGCCCAGTGGCGTTCATATTTAGCTCCCTGGGCGGTCCAGGTTTTGATCTTGTCGATGTCGGTGGCGGGGAGGGCTTCGCGGCCAGCGTAAGCGGGCGGCATGCGGAGGCCTTTGTTTTTGTGGGTGATGCGATCAAGGACTTTGCCGTTTTTGATTGCGGGGTTTTCGATGTCGAGACGAAGGCCGGCTTTGCGATTGTTGGGGTCTGGCCCGTGGCAGTGGAAGCACTGCTCGCTCAGGATGGGCCGGATGTCACGGTTGAAGGAGAGCTCGGCTGCGCTTAGGAGGATGGGTAAGAATACTAACAAGAGCTTCATGAAATCTGACTTAATTCTATCGCCACGGCTATCCTAGAGGTATGGGCTTAACCGAGATTATCGAAGCTGAAGGCCACCTGATCGATTCGCACATCATGGAGCGGATCTTCGACACTGTCGTCGAATACCAGGGGCGCTTTGAGGTAGAGAAGTTTCACATCGGACGGACGAACAGTGAAGCATCGCAACTGAGGATGCGGGTAGAGACGCCGACGCAAGGGCAGATGGATCAGTTGCTGAGCCAGTTGCTGGGGCTGGGGTGTGTGCCGGTGGATGCCGGGGATGCTGTTGTTGAAGTTGCGGTGAGCGATAAGTGTGCGCCCGAGGATTTCTATTCGACAACCAATCACCGGACGCTGGTGCGGATTGACGGGCAGTGGGTTGAGGTGGGTAAGCAACGGATGGACGCGACTGTAGTTGTGAGCGGTTCGACTGCGGAGTGCCGGAAGTTGCGCGATCTGAAGGCTGGGGAATATGTAGTGGTTGGGATGCGCGGGATTCGTGTTGTGCCTGATACCAAGGACCGTGACCGGCTGAGCTTTGGCTTTATGTCGAATGAAGTGTCGAGCGAGCGGCAGGTGGAGACGGCGGTGCAGACGACGGTTGCGATCATGAAGGCGGTTCGTGAGCAGGGCAAGAAGGTGGTTGTGGTTGCCGGGCCGGTGGTGGTTCATACGGGGGGAGCGAATCCTTTGTCGGAATTGGTTCGGATGGGCTGGGTGGATGCGCTGCTCGCTGGGAATGCGCTGGCGGTGCATGACATTGAGGCGGCATTGCTTGGGACAAGCCTGGGGATTCGCCAGAAGGATGGGCGGCAGGAAGAACATGGGCATCGCAATCACATGAGGGCGATCAATGCGATCAATCACTGTGGGGATATTGCTGGTGCGGTGGCACAGGGGCGTCTGACGACGGGCGTGATGTATGAGTGTGTAAAGCACAAGGTGCCGTTTGTGCTGGCGGGGAGTTTGCGTGATGACGGGCCGCTGCCCGATACGGTGACGGATATGAACGAGGCGCAGAACCTGTACACGAAGCATATTGAGAATGCGGGTGTGGTGTTGTGCCTGTCGAGCATGCTGCATTCGATTGCTACTGGCAACATGTTGCCGAGCTGGGTGAAGATGGTGTGCGTGGACATAAATCCGGCGGTGGCGACGAAGGTGAGCGACCGAGGGAGTTCTCAGACGGTGGGTGTGGTGACGGACGTGGGTCTGTTTCTCGACCTGCTGATCCGGAAGTTGAAAGAACAATGAAGCAATACACAGATGACCACGCAGCCAGTGGTGTGAAGACGGAGCTGCCGGAGATTGAGACTTGGCCTAACCAGTTTCCAGGCCGCGATTATGAGATTGAAATTTCGAGTCCTGAGTTTACGAGCGTTTGCCCAAAGACTGGGTTGCCGGATCATGGGACGCTGACAGTGCGCTATACGCCGGATGCGGATTGTCTTGAGCTCAAGTCTTACAAGATGTATCTGCTTGCGTATCGCAATCTGGGGATTTTTCAAGAGAACATCGTGAACCGGATTCTCGAGGATGTCGTGCGGGCGACGAAGCCGCGCAAGCTGACGGTGGTTGGTGATTTTACGCCAAGGGGCGGAATCTATTCGAAGATTTCGGCGAGCTATGAGCGAAAAGACTAGTCCGGGACAATTGACGCACGAGGAAGAGCTGGAACTGGCGATTCGAGAGATTCGTGAGCGGGTGATGGCTCGTTATCCGAGCGGCCTTTGGCATGGGCTGGAGTTGCCGGACTTTACGCCGGTGCTGGAGGCACGGGATCAGGCGAATGCGAAGGTGGCGGCAATTGGGCGGGTGAATCCGCGGGCGGGTGGGGTTTTGAATGGATTGATCCAGAGCGTGAAGCAGGGGATCGCGCGGAGCCTGGGTTGGTTTGTGCGGGACCAAGTGGATTTTAACTATGCGATGGTGCGGTCTCTCGATTCGGTGCTGGAGGGGTTGAATTCGATCAACCGGACGCTGAAGACGATACCGCCGAAGTTTGAACCGCCGATGGAGGAGATTCGCCGGGAGACGGCCGAGCTTAAGGATATTCGTTCGAACTGGCTGGTGTGGCGGCGGGAGTGGGAAGAGAAGCTGGGCCGGAATGAGGTGCAGTTTCTGCGGGCTGTGGCCGATTTGCAGGCGGCTTATGCGCAGCGGACGGCGGTGCTGGAGCAGCGCTTTGAAGAGCGGATTGTGGCGCAGCATAAGGATTTCGAGGGGGCGCTCGATCGGTCGAATTTTTCGATGCAACAGCGGTTTTGGAAGGAACTGGAGAAGGTTCGCGTAGAGTATGAGCGGATCATCTATGCCGAGATCCGGAGTGTGCGCCAGAAGCCGGCGAGCGTGGTTGCCGGTGGGGGCGGGGCGGATGCGTCGATCGATATCGACTGGGTGCATTTCGCGAACAAGTTTCGCGGGGATGCGCCGAAGATCCAGAAGCACTTTGAAGGGTATCTGCCGAGGTTTGAGAGTTGCGAGCGGGTGCTTGATATTGGGTGCGGGCGCGGTGAGTTTTTGAGTTTGCTCAAGGCTCGCGGGGTGGCTGGTGTTGGCGTGGATCTGTATGAAGAGAATATTGCGCTGTTGCAGCAAGAGGGGCTGGATGCGCGGCAGGCGAATGTGTTTGAGTATCTGGCCGAAGAGGGGCCGGGATCTTTTGATGGGATCTTTTGTGCGCAGGTGATTGAGCATTTACAGCCAGCTGAGGTTTGGAGGCTGGTGCAGGCTTGTTCTGTGGCGCTGAAGACGGGTGGCGTGATTGTGTTTGAGACGCCGAATCCGGAGTGTCTGGCCATCTTTGCTACGCACTTCTATGTGGATCCCTCGCATACGCGACCGGTGCCGCCGGCGCTGCTCTGCTTCTATCTGGAAGAGGCTGGGTTTGGGCGGATTGATGTGCAGCGGTTTGCTCCCGCTTATGAGGAGCGACCGGAATTGAATGCTCTGCCTGCGAGTATGAAAGAGTCATTCTTTGGGGGCCTGGATTACTCGGCATTTGCCAAGAAGCTTTAGCTTGCGTGGCGCCGGGTGCTCCTTCTTTAGAGACACCCGGGGCTTTGTGCCTTGGCGGGGATTGAGGTCATATTCGATTATCAATGAGCTGTTGCGGCGGCGGTGGGGATTTGGGGTCCTCATTCGCACTGGCCCGCGGGGTTTGGGTCCGATTTCAAGAAATTTGGGTTAGTCGGTTTTGGGTTCCTGGGTCTTTGGTGTTTGGTGTGGATCTGGTGGCAAGTTGAGGTTGTGCTTGGCGTTTAGTTTTTCGACGAAGTCCCGGACGATGCGCTTGGCGAGGTCGACGCCGGCTTGTGGGTCCGTTTCTGCGAGCTTTTTGACCTGGGGTAGGTTTTCTATCGAGATGTCGCCCTTGTTGGTTTGGACATCGTAGTAGATTTCGTTGGGACGGCGGCCGGGGAGGGGTTCGGCGTCGGCGATGGCTTCGACTTCTACGTTTTCACCGTTACCGATGTAGGCTTCGCGCTGGGCGATCTCGGTGCGGAGAACTTTGATGGTGCGCTGGATTTTTGTGGGGAGGCGGTCGAGTTCTCTCATGATTGCGGGCAGGAAGTTTGCTGGTTTTGAGATGATGTCTTCGACGCGGAAGCGCATGGCCTCGCCATAGAGGAATTCCATTTGCAGGAAGCGGAGTTGCATGTGGATGAGTTGGTGGACTAGCAAGACCTCGGTGGGAGTGACTGGGTTGAATTGTTCGATCAGGTTGGTTGCGACGGCGAGGGCCTGGTCGTGGTGGGCGATGAAGTTATCGAAGTTCCGCAGTGCGTAGAGGCCGTGTTTGAGGGAGTTGGAGGCGGCTTTGAGTTTGCCGGCGGGCGTGCGGGGGCCGGTGGACTTCTGTGCGTTTGCGCGGTTGGCGGCGAGGGCGGCTTCGGTCATTATTTTCTTGCGTGGGTTGGATTCTGGGTTCTGTGTATCCAGGTTTTGGGCCACGGTTGATGGATCGTTGGCAATTGACTGTTCGATGCTGAGGTCGTTAGTCAGGTCAATGTTCAGGTCAGCATTCAATTCGTTGTTCATTGGATTTCTCCTGAGCAGAAATTAGCAGGCGGGTGGGAGGGCTTCATGTTTGGGCCGGGCTGGCTTTATTATGAATCAGTGGGTTAGAAGGAAAAGAAATCCGAAAATACTTGCGAACCGCTTCGGGCTTAATGTTGTGTTCGGCTCATTGGGCGGTGCTGGGGCCGACCTGGAGACTCAGCAAGACGGTGGGATTGACGGCTTTAAGGTTGACCTGTCCCTTTGGGTTTTCGGGTAAAAATGGGTAGCAGCAGGGATGAGGGATTGAGTTGAAGCTTTGGGGGTAAGGAGGATAAAGACCAGTAGTTGCTATGAGTTAGCGACGATATACAATTCTGGCCAGAATCAGCTTGAGAAGGCTAGTTAGCGGGCTACACGGCAAAAGATGGCAAAAATGCCAATAAAAAGCACAGTGACGATTTCGTCTGTCCCTGGCCTGCGTCGTGAAT